>DATEOJ010000455.1:0-3080 GCA_035274235.1 Pyrinomonadaceae bacterium | reverse complement strand
GGTCTTGTGAATGCGGATAGCGTCGGATTTCGGTTTGAGTGAGTCGATGAACTCAAAACCGGGCGTTCCCGGAACCACGCCCCCACCTTCGTCCTTGTCCTGTACCCAGATGATCGGCAGGCCTTTCTTCTCGAACATCGGGATCACATAGTTGATGTATTCCGTCGCTCGATCCATCTGGTCTTTTGTCTGCCCGACGTAGAATTCCTTCTGCATGTCGATAACCATTAATGCTAGCTTCATAGTTTATTCACCGGAGACGCCGAGGAGTTTATTCAGGCAAGCATTGTCGCCTGGGACGAGACCGCTTGCCAGCGCCCATCGCGCATGACAAAGACATCAGTAAACCGAAGCTTCACTTCCATTACTTCTCCCTGATATTCACCCGCGGCCTTCGTCTGGCCTGTAACGATCGCCCATTCGCTGAACGGTCTGACTCGGATATCGTCGATTGTCATCGAAACGACCTGCCGTTCGTCCGAACTAAACGCTTCCTCAAACACCTCTCGCTTCGTAAGTACGCGCCCTGCTAAGTCGGTCACACTCCAATCTTCCGCCAGGACACCGTCGATCAACTCGCGATCGCCTTCGACCCATGCTTGGGCGAGACGGTGCTGGATGTCCGTCAAAGTCTGAATGATCTCATCGACGTTTGTGGTTGCCATTTTCAGCGGACCGAGGCTATCAGCTTGCTGTTGGGTTGCAGCTAACAAAGCCCCGGACCTCGTTGCTATATACAGCGCCGGCTGTTTAAATTGCCTCCGCCTTTAGGTGGAGGAATCTAATGATACCGAGCGCGGCTTTAGCCAAATAAAAGAAAAACTTTCCTATTCGCTTTAGCACCCTTAGCCTAAGCGACCGAAGTCTAAAGCCGGTCGAAGTCCCTTTTCTTAAGTCAGGACCAAAGCCGCGCTAGGGGTGGCAAACTTTCCTCCACCTAAAGGCGGAGGCAACTTAAACAGCAGCCCAAGAGCGACTCCCGCCTGATGGGGAACGATCAATGCCAACCATTATCTGAAGCCCCTTCCCGAATCTCAAATTTTGTCACGCAACCGACCCCGTGCTTGCTTCAAGAGTTCCGTGTAATTGTCGCGAAACGGCTCAGCCAACAGTTTCTCGAGCGCACAACATAAATTCCACAAGACTCGTTGCTCAGCTTGATCAAGGATTTCTAGTTCATCGGTATCCGAGTATCGCGATGTGAACTCGAACAACACGAGTGCCTCGTCTCTGCTTAGTCCCAGTTGAACTTCTGCTTCCATCTCCGCGTCTCTGCGTCTCGGCGGTTAAAACCTCTTTCAAATCCTCTCAAATATCCCCGCCGCGCCCATGCCGCCGCCGACGCACATCGTTACCATTCCATATCGCGCATTGCGACGTTTCATTTCCTGCAGGATCGTCGCCGTCAACTTTGCACCGGTACATCCGAGGGGATGACCCAACGCCACCGCACCACCGTTGACGTTTACCTTCGAAGGATCCATCTCGAGCAGCTTCATCACCGACAGCCCCTGCGCCGCGAACGCTTCGTTCAATTCGATGACATCGATCTGATCGAGCGTGAGTCCTGCAAGCTTCAACGCCTTTGGGATCGCATACACCGGACCGATACCCATCTCTTCGGGTAAACATCCGGCAGTCGCGAATGAAACAAATCTTGCCAACGGCGTGATGCCAAGTTCTTTCGCTTTGTCAGCCGACATCACAACAGCCGCGGCAGCACCGTCGGACATCTGCGACGAGTTACCTGCGGTCACCGTTCCCTTCACGTGGAATGCTGGTTTGAGTTTCGCCAGACCCTCGATAGAAGAATCCGCACGTACACCTTCATCGACTTCAAACACGATCTCTTTCCGACGGACGCGTCCCTTCTCGTCGAACTCATCGACATGCACCGTCATCGGCACGATCTCGTCTTTAAAATTTCCGGCCGCGATCGCAGCTGCCGCCTTCTGGTGCGAGGCGAGCGAGAATTCGTCGGCCTGCTCGCGTGTGATCTCGTACTTGCGTGCGAGGTTCTCGGCGGTGAGACCCATGTTTAGGTAGTAGTCGGGATAGGTGTCGGCGAGCCCGGGATTTGGACGGAAGGTATTTCCGCCCATCGGGATCGCAGTCATCGACTCAAGACCGCCCGCGACGATCGCATCGGCACCACCGGCCTGGATCCTTTCCGCGGCGAGTGCGATCGTTTGCAAACCCGACGAGCAGTAGCGGTTCACCGTCATCGCCGAAATCTCGACCGGCAGTCCTGCAAGAATCGACGCGGTTCGTGCGACGTTCATTCCCTGCGAAGCTTCCGGAAACGCGCATCCCATGATGACGTCATCGATAAGTGACGCGTCGATTCCCGCCCGCGACACGGCTTCTTTGATAGCGGTCGCCCCCATCTCGTCCGAACGGGTATTTTTCAACGTCCCCTTCGGGGCTTTTCCAACAGCGGTGCGTACCGCCGAGACTATTACTGCTTCCTTCATATTTCTATTCAATCTAACACTACGTTCAATCCGAGCAGCTTGTTGGCCACCGCGTGCAGCTTTTCATGGCTACTTGGTCCAGCGCCCATCTCGTCTCGCTCGACTTCTCTCAAGGTGTCGATCAAGTCACCTTCCGAGCGGCTGCCTACTAGAAGGCGGTAGACCCGCCCGATGTAACCATAGTACTCGCCATTAGTCGACGGATAATCATTGACGCCCAGCGGATCCCAATCCTCGTAAAATACGTCCCGAATGGCATTGACGATCTCTGCAGCTCGAGAGTGCCGCTTAATAGATGGTTCGCCCTCTGTCGGGATCGAATTGATAAGATCAACGCTCACGCTCCAGAGTTTGTCTACCATTCTTAGCCGCGCGCCGACGGCTTCTGGTGACATATCAACTTTCATCCTATGCCTCCCGCCTCAGGCTTATAGTTCTAATCTAGACTCCATCGATATGCCTCTGCTTCAAATACAAGAACAACGGAAACCCACTCGACACACCAGCGAACAACGTCGCGATCACAACCGCCGCAATAACCGACCCCGCATTTCGTATCTTGAGTCGCATCGTTTCAACAGCCGCGAAGATGATGACGACAACCGC
>DATEOJ010000454.1:0-11540 GCA_035274235.1 Pyrinomonadaceae bacterium | reverse complement strand
GCTAACTACAGACTGAACTTCCACACATGCCAAACTCTCCCACGGCATCCAACTTCAACCGGCATCCCCTACTGACGCTCGGTGTGTACTTCGCGTGCGGGATACTATTTGGCGGATACGTAGGGAAGCCGATCGCGATCGCCACTGTTGTCATCCTCTGCTTGGGCTCGTTCGCCATTCGCTCCATCGCTCACGCAATTCTGCCCTTGTGTTTTATTCCGCTTGGTATTCTTTGTTGCCAGTTCGAACTGAATTCGATCTCGACCGATCGTATCCGACGCATCTATTCCGAAGGTAGGATTCAGTCCGGTGAGCCAGTCGAGATCGGCGGTGTTGTCGGTGCATTTCCCGAACCAACATTCGACGGACAATTCCTGCGCGTTCGCGTCAACTACATTCGATACGCCGGTGCCGATACCAGGGCGTCGGGTGACGTCCGCCTTTTCGCACCGGGCACCGATCTCTCCGATTTGCGGTACGGTGACCGGGTCCGTGTTATGTGCCGGCTGCTCCGCGAGGAGCAGTTTCAAAATCCGGGTGTCAGATCTCGAGTGGCGACACTCGACGAACAGGGAATCGACGCGACTGGAGTGATCAAGAGTCCGCTGCTGGTTGAAAGACTGGGTTCCGAGAGTGTTTTCGTTCCGCTTGTCTGGATCCATGAGCGAAGGCGATCCTTGATCGAGTCGTTCAATCAAACGTTCTCTCCCTCGACGAGCGGTGTGCTGATCGCGTCCCTGCTCGGCGACAAACACTTCCTCGATCGAGATACCGCCGAAGTCTTTCGCGACGGAGGGACGTTTCACGTCCTTGTCATCTCCGGTCTTCATATCACCTTTATCGGCGGCCTGACCTTTTGGATCGTGTCGATATTTACGCGTCGACAGGTTTGGCAATGTTTGTTGCCCGCCGGGTTCCTATGGGCTTACACGTTGGCCGTGGGAGCCGAGATTCCGGTGGTACGTGCGAGCTTGATGTTCTCGCTGTTACTTTTTGGCCGGCTTATCCATCGTTCGGGCTCGCTTCTGAATGCGTTGGGCGGATGCGTAGTGGTCTTACTTGTTTGGCGACCGAGCGATCTTTTCTCGGCATCGTTTCAACTGACGTTCGTCAGCGTAGCCGCGATAGTCGCCTGTGGGTTTCCGCTCGTTGAGAAGCTCCGCTCGATCGGCAGTTGGACGCCCAGTTCAGAAACGCCGTTCCCACCGCACGTCGCGCCGCGCCTCCGACGATTCTGTGAAGCTCTCTACTGGAATGAAGCGACCTGGCAGATCGAGCAAAGCAAACAGACTTGGTCTGCCAATCTCTACAAGTCGCCTTATTTAGTTACGCTAACTCGGACGGCTGTGCAGTCGGTCGCAGCATATATCTTCGAAGGCCTGCTCGTATCGTTGATCGTGCAACTCTGGATGCTGCCGTTCCTCGTCATCTACTTTCACCGTGTATCGCCCGCGTCGCTCGTATTGAATCTTTGGGTCGGGGTTTTCATCGCGATCGAGAGTTTCGCAGCCGCCTTCGCCGTCGTCACGGCCGCGCTGAGTCCGTGGCTCGCGTCTCCGCTTGTGACGGTAACGGAAATGTCGAATTCATCGATGATGTGGTTGCCGTCGGTTTTGTCGAGAATGGGTTGGGCTGGGTTTCGAGTGCCGGTTTACTCAGGTGCCGGAAGGATCACTTACTTGTTCTACGTGTTAGCTGTTCTCGTCGCAACATTTCGTTTGTTTCGCTGGCGGCCGTTCTCTCTTTCCGTACTTCGGAAATCCCTATTTCCCTACGCGACCGGGTCGCTGGTTATGGGCCTCGGTCTTTTGATCGTGCTACATCCATATACCTCGCCGAGCCCGACCGGAAAACTTCAGATCGATTTTCTCGATGTCGGACAAGGCGATGCCGCACTCGTTACATTCCCGACCGGCGAGACGATGTTGATCGATGGTGGAGGCCAGATGAGTTTTTCCGAAAAGGACAAATCAAACTTCGAGCCCGATCGGATGCGCATTGGAGAGGCGGTGGTTTCGGAGTTTTTATGGGAGAAAGGCCATTCACGCGTCGACTTCGTACTTGCTACACACTCCGATGCGGATCATATCGACGGTCTCATCGACGTCGCGCGAAACTTTGAGGTCGGAGAACTACTCATCGGAAATTCTTCCGGCCGCGAGACCGAACTCAGAGATGAACTACTCCGCATCGCAGGTGAAAATTCCGTCGAGGTGAAACTTGTTAGTCGTGGTGATCGATTGATCGTCGGGAAAGTGCGAGTCGACTTTCTAAATCCGGCGGCCGGGAGTTCGACGTCGGATAACGACAGCTCGCTGGTTACGCGTATCAGTTATGACGGACGCTCTTTCTTGATGACCGGGGATATCGAACGGCGGACGGAGGATGAGTTGGCGGATGAGGTACTGGGTTCTGACATCGTGAAGGTAGCGCATCACGGTAGTCGGACGTCGTCGACGCAAGGGTTTGTCGATCGTACTGCACCCGGGTTCGCAGTAATCTCAGTTGGAAGACGCTCGCGGTTCGGTCATCCGCATCGCGAAGTTGTTGAGAGGTGGATCAAGGGCGGTGCGATCGTAATGACGACGGGAGGGAACGGAACGATAACCATCAAGACCGATGGTCGGACTCTCGAAATGAGTACCTTTACAGCCCCGCCATAAAGCGAAAAAACGCCGAAAAGATCTTGTCTAAGACCTTTCGTGCGTTCCTTCAGTCGTCCTGTTTAGAGAGACTATACGAAACGACCGCGCCCGTGTCAAGCCCCTCATGCGCAACTTTAACTAACAAGATTTAAACCTAGTGTTTGAAATGGCGAAATCCGGTGAAGACCATAACGAGGCCATGCTCGTCCGCCGCAGCGATCGAGTCCTCGTCCTTGATCGAGCCACCCGGCTGGATGATCGCCGATACGCCCATGCCGGCGGCTTCATCGACATTGTCGCGAAACGGAAAGAAAGCGTCCGACGCGAGGGCCGATCCCTTCACCGGTAGTTCAAACCGCTCCGCCCGCATCGCAGCGATCCGGACCGAATCGACGCGGTTCATCTGTCCCGAACCAACACCGAGCGTTTGAACTTCATTTGCGAGCACGATCGCGTTCGATTTCACGTGTTTGCACACACGCCAAGCCATTTGCATTGAGCGAAACTCAGCTTCCGTCGGCTGACGTTTCGACACGACTTTTAGTTCTGCGTCGCTGATCCTGTGCGTATCCGCGTCCTGAACAAGAAATCCGCCGGAGATCTGTTTGTATTCGAGCGTTGATCGTTGATCGCTGGTCGTCGATGGTAGTTTGAGCAATCTGAGATTCTTTTTGGATTTGAAGATTTCCACCGCGTCGTCATCGAAATCAGGTGCGACGATGACTTCAGAGAAGACCTCGATCACAGACTTCGCTACTTCGGCATCGATCCTTCGATTGAACGCGACGATTCCGCCAAATGCCGAGACCGGATCGGTCGACAGTGCACGTTTGTACGCTTCGTCGTTTGTCTCGCCGATGCCGACGCCTGACGGATTTGTGTGCTTGATGATCGCGACGGCACGCTCGTCAAGATCGTTGACGAGATTCCACGCGGCTTCGGCGTCGACGTAGTTGTTGAACGACATCTCCTTGCCATGGAGTTGTTCCGCGTTCGCTATTCCATCCCATTGGCCGGTCGTATAGAGAGCCGCCTTCTGGTGCGGGTTTTCTCCATAGCGGAGATCTATGACCTTTGCGAGGTGAATATGAATGTCTTCGTCGGCAGTCTCGTCGATCTCATCGGACTCGATAAACGCAAGATCTTGCAGCGGATTTAGCGGCTCGATCTGACCGAGTTGTTCGTCGGTTAATTCACCCGCGAGATACGACGAGATCGCGAGATCATAGCTCGCGGTTCGCGTGTACGCGAGAACCGCGAGACGTTGCCGAGTTTCGAGCGAGAGAGAACTATCGTTCGAGTTCATTTCGTCGAGAAGCTCGTCGTAAAGTCTGGGGTCGGTCACGACCGCGACGTCACGCCAGTTTTTCGACGCCGAGCGGATCATCGCCGGTCCACCGATATCGATGTTCTCGACCGCTTCCTCAAGCGAGACGCCTTCTTTCGCGATAGTCGCCTCGAAGGGATAAAGATTTACGACGACCATGTCGATGGCCTCGATACCGTGTTCGTTCATCGACGCGACATGATTGTCGTTATCCCGAAGTGCGAGGAACGCTCCGTGGATCTTCGGATGAAGCGTTTTGACGCGGCCGTCCATCATCTCCGGAAAGCCGGTTACCTCGGAGACATCGGTTACTTTGAGACCAGCGTCACGGAGCGTCTTGGCCGTGCCGCCGGTCGAGATGATCTCGACGCCATGTTCGGATAGTTTTGTTGCGAATTCGACCGCCCCGGTTTTGTCTGAAAGGCTGATGAGTGCTCGTTTGATCTTTCGTAGTTGGGTCATTAGTAAAACGAAAAGCGGCCGGAAGCGACCGCTCACTTTCAAAATAAACTCGGTACTTACTGCGTCGCTAGAACCGCAGCGGACAACAACTCTTGCGAGCCGGACGTCTAGAAGAAGAATCGTCCCAGAAACAAAAGGCTCAGCACGAATACGAGGGCGTAGACTACGATTTTGATAAGACTCATTGTTTAACTATCCTTAGACTTAGAGCCTGAAGACGCCTACGAGCGAAGAAATAGTTTAGTTCCGACCGATTTTCCATGTCAAAGCCCTTTGGTTTATTTGTCGCAGTCGTGATTCTGCTTGGGTGCTCGTCTTTTGCGAGTGCACAGGCGGACAAGCGAGCCGATATCACTATCCATATCGGACAGAATCCGGCTACTTCGGTTAGGATTCGCGGAAGCCTGGGCAGTCGGAAGCAGCTCTCGTTTCTCCAGTCAATTGCCGGAATCAAAGGTCTCGAGAGCCGGATACAAAACCTTGAGCTTAGTACGACCGAAGGCCGGGCTATCACGCACCGCCTGATATCTACGGGCGAGATTCTTGCTGACAGCGAATTTACAAGATTTGCCTACGATGTCGATCTTCGTCCTCGGCGCGAACGATCGGCCGCGGCTCACACTTCCTGGCTGAACGGCGACGCCGGGATCTTGATGCTTCGCGACGTGCTCCCGCTGTTCAAGATGCAGCAGGTCACGGTGACACTTGAATCAACCGTACCGATATACACAAACAACCTGTTATCTAGTGAGAGGACGTTTACCTACAGCGACGCTAACGAGGTTGTCTATTTCGTTGGTGAAGGATGGAGGCCTCATGCAGTCTTAAGATGTAAGGGCACTCCGCTGATCAATGTCTCGGGTGAGTGGCATTTCACGGACGAGGAGGCGGGTGGCCTTCTGGCCGATATTGTGGAGGCCTACGAGAATCTTTTTGGCTTAGCGATCAAGCCAACGATGCAGGTCGCAATTGCGAGGTTTCCAATCCCAACCGAGGCCGGTATGTGGGAAGCAGAGACGATCGGACGGAACGTTATCATCATTTCCTCCGACACGCCCTTCAAGCAGCAGTCCGTCCAACGCCTTCATGAACAACTCCGTCACGAAGTTTTCCACCTGTGGATTCCTAACGGCGTGAATCTCACCGGCAACTATGATTGGTTCTACGAAGGCTTCGCGCTGTACCAGTCGCTCCGGATGGCGGTCGCGATGAACCGCATCAGCTTCAATGATTTCCTGGACACACTTTCACGAGCTCACACGATCGACACAGCCCAGTCTCAGCGTCTGTCACTGATCGACGCATCGAAGTCGCGATTCAGTGGATCAAATACTCGGGTCTATGCACGCGGGATGTTAGTCGCGTTTCTAAGCGATCTCGTTTTGCTCGAGGGGTCGAAAGGAAACCGTTCGGTCGAGCATATGCTTCGTGATCTTTATCTGAAACACAAGAAGCCTGCGGCACCCGTCGATGGCAATACCGCGGTGATCGAGTTATTAAAGTCGAACCCGGGTCTGGAACAAATCATCAATAAGTATGTTACTGGCAGCGAGAACATTGACTGGACAAGCCAGATCGCCGTCGCGGGCATCGCAGATACCGATCCGGGGCTGATCACGACGCTCAAGGTGATTGAAAAACTCAACGGCCGGCAAAAGACTCTGCTTGATAAGCTGGGATATAATAACTGGCGAAAATTAGCTCCCGATTCCAAATGAAGTCCACATTCTTTCTGATTCTTACTCTCTGCTCCTCGGTCGTCTTATTCTCCGGCTGCGGTGTTCTCGACTCCGCAGTCAGCGGCGTCTCGAGCATCGTCGGACTCTCCGACACCGCTACAGTGATCGCTAAGACCGCCCAGATCCGTACGTCATACGCTGTCGTCGCAGCTGACCTGCTTGAAGTAAAGCGCGGTGAGCGCCTCGATGTGATCGATCAGGTCGAATTCGAAAAGGTCCTGTGGTATCGGGTCCGCGCACGTGATGAGGCGAGGACGGAAGGCTGGATCGAGGCCCAAAACGTCATCACAAAGGACGTTCTCGACAAATCGCGGAAACTTGCCGAAGAATTTACGGATCGCTCGCCGCAGGCGGCCGGTACGCTTCGGGCCGCTTCCAATCTTCGACTCGCTCCGGACATGAGCACTGAGAACATTCTTTTCAAGCTGGCAAACGGTTCGTCCTTCGAGATCATGGACTGGCAATTCGTTCCGAAGCAGGAAGAAGTGTCGGATGTTGACGATGCCGCAAAGGGTGAGCAAAAGAAGAAGAAGCAGTCGCGAAACGAAGAGATCGAGGCCGCGAAAGAGGAAGGAGAAACCGAGAGACTCGACGAGAAGTATGACGTTTGGTATCGGGTAAAGCTCGATCCGTCCGTCTCGCCCGCTCCGGCTGGTTGGTTATTCGGACGTCAGGTCGAACTGCAGGTCCCGACCGACCTCGTTTTCTACCAGCACAACAACCGAAAGTTCGTGACGTGGCAACGGCTGGATACCGACACGGCGCGTACCGTTTCGACTGATAAGATGTCGGCACCCGGAAACTGGGTCGTACTTAGCCGCTCCAATCAGGTGAAGGCGATCGACGGCGTCGAACCTGAGTTCGACGGTATCCTCGTTCTAGCGTTCGATAAATACGAGCAGACCTATTACAGCGTCTGGCGGACGAACGGCGATGTGTGGGGACGTCTGCCGCTTCGCGTCGAGGGTCAGGGTGACAACAAGACCTTTATTCTCCAACTCCGAAATCCCAACGGCACGATGGATGAAAAGCGGTTCGTTGTGTTCAAGGACAAAAATCGTTTCCGCGTAACGCCGCCGGAAGATATCGCTCAGTACCAGCAGGCGAGGAAGTAGCGACGCGGAGACCTTGGTGACCCGGAGACGGGGAGAAAGGGAGAAGGGGAGACAGGGAGAAAGGGGAGCCCGCTGGATTTACGCTATGACGTCCGAGCTTGAGTATCCACTTCCCGAACCGGTCGAGTTGGAGATCACTGACTCAATCGACCTTCATGCATTCTCACCAAAGGACATTAAGGCAGTGACTATCGCCTATCTCGACGAAGCGCGCGCGAAAGGATTTCGGATTGTCCGGATAATTCACGGAAAGGGAATCGGTGTGCAGCGCGAGATAGTTCGTAGCGTGCTGCGAGAGACGAGCTTTGTTAAGGGATTTAAGTCGGGCGAAGGATTTGGCGGAGAGGGTGCAACCGTCGTCACGTTTCAGGACTGAACTACCGATCGTCGATCACATCGGCCCACGCTTCCTCTTCCTCAAATTCCGGAAACGCTGAGGCAAGCATATCGTTCTTCATCTTCAGCTCAGTTTTAACCGTTGAGAGTTCGTTGTTGAGTCGCCTGCAGTCGACTTCCAGCTCGTGGCATCTCTTCTTCCGCTCGTTGTCGATGCGGTCGAGATAGAACATATACATCAACTGCAGTCCGGCGACGCCGGCAAGTGAAAGGCAGAGACCGATGAGAACGTAAAGCAGCATCGTCCATTTCGATTTTGGATTTTAGATTTTGGATTTCCGGAGGCGAACGAGGGCCGCGAATCCAAAATCCAACATCTAAAATCCAAAATCGTGATAACAGTATACTCTTGACCTCGTAGCGGGGAAAAGTAAAAATCGGACGAAGAACAAAATTGCTTGCCCGAGCCGTTTATGAGGCCAAAGGTTCATGAACAGCGGAAATCTTGAGCGATTGGCGTTTTCTAATTGAAACGGGAAAGATTTATTTTATGGGCGGTCCGGACCTATCGGAGCTCGCTGTGCAGAAATGTTGTTAATGCAAACGGAGAACTTAAAACTTGTGTACACCCTCTTGTGCGACGACGTGCGTATCGAGATGGGCAACAAGATCTCTCTCATGGGGATCTTTCAGAACATAATGGTCGAGCGGCTTCCGGTGTCGCTTATCAAGTTCGCGGTGATCAATCATTGGCGAGGGCAGGGAAATCATGAGACCGAGGTGAGGATCCTCTCCCCGGACAAGGTGAACCTCGTCGTCACATCGCAACCGACCGCGATCGAGCTCGCACCGGGCGGGTTTACCGACAACGTTAGTTTCTTTGTTAACGTCGTCTTTCCAAGCGCGGGAACCTACTGGGTGCAAACTTTGGCCGACGCCGTAGTACTCGAGGAGTTTCCGCTGATCGTTACCGATTCGGGTAACGTGAACATGGGAGTACCGGCCGAGGAGATTTCGGAGACTATTAACTAAGTAAAAAGTAGAAAGTAAAAAGTAAAAAGTAAAAAGTAAAAGGTAAATGGGCGTTTACGGTGGCGAAGACATCGTAACGCCCATTTACTTTTTACTTTTTACTTAAGTCCTACCTTTCGGGCTGTGAAAGATCCAGCGTAATCGCGGTTCGGTAGATACCTGCGTTGACGATATCCGTGATCTCCTTCGAACCAGTGGCTCCCTTGTACTTCGCCGTCACTTTTACCTTTGTAACACCGGCAGGGAGTCGATACGTAAATTCACCTTGCATACTCGTCTGCGTGCTTCCGAGGCGTTTCGTGGAGCCGTCGTCGTTTACTCGTTCGATCTCGACTTTTGCGGCCGCCAGGCTCGTTCCTTCTTTGTAAAAGACACTTCCCTTTATGATCACCAGCGATCCCTGATCAACACCGAGAATAAGTCGATCGCCAAGGTCGACAATGCTTCCGTTGGATATTTTGACACCGGCCTTCACGCCGCTTGCGTAGCCGTTTGCTTCGAAGACAACGTTGTAGGTTCCCGCTTCAAGGCCCTGCAAGGTGAACAGACCCTTTGAATCCGCATGGGCCGTTTTGATGTCTTTACCGTCCCGACGAGCGGTCACCGTCGCTCCTGCTATGGCTCCGCCTTTGTTGTTGCGTACCTTCCCTTTAACGCCGCCCTGAGCGAAGACGGTGGGCAGAAGGCAAAAGGCAGAAAGCAGCAGTGCGGTGGAAATAATTAGGAAATTCTTCTTCATCATCAGGCACTTCGATATTCGTTGGCCACATCATTGATGATGTCGTCGAGGCTGCGGGTTGGCTGGTAGCCGATAAGTCCCTTCGCTTTCTCGAGACTTGGGACGCGGCGCTGCATGTCTTCAAACCCTTCACCGTACGCTTCTTCGTACGGTATAAACTGGATCTCACTGCTGCTGCCTGTCATTTGAATCGCGCGATCCGCCAATTGCTTGATCGACGTCTCTTCGCTATTCCCGAGGTTGATCACCTGACCAAAACAGCTCGGGGTCTCGAGAAGCTTCGAGAGTCCCTCGACGACGTCATGAACATGCCCGAAGCAACGCGACTGCGTTCCGTCTCCATGAACCTGGATCGGCTCGTTCCTGATCGCGGAGTGGACGAAACGCGGAACGACCATTCCGTATTGTCCGGTCTGACGCGGACCGACCGTGTTGAAGAGTCGGACAACGACGACCGGCAGCCGCGTCTCCTTCCAGTGAGCGAGAGCGAGAAACTCGTCGAGCGTTTTCGCACACGCGTACGCCCATCGATGTTTGTCCGTCGCACCGGTGAGTAGATCGTCGTCTTCCTTAAAGGGCACTGACGCTCCTTTTCCATAGACTTCCGAGGTGCTCGGGATCAAAACACGTTTGCGATAACGCGAGCAGAAGCCAAGGACAACATCGGTCCCGCGAAAGATCGTCTCGATCGTTCGGACCGGGTGTTCCATGATGAGCTTTACCCCGACGGCGCTCGCCATGTGAAAGACGCGGTCGGAATCGCGGATAAGCTCTTCCATCAGACGCTCGTTTAGAACGGTGTCGATGATGAGCCGGAATCGCTCGGTGTCTTCGAGGTGTTCGACGTTTGAGTAGCGTCCGGTTGATAGATCGTCGATGACGGTGATCTCATGACCTTCAGCGATAAGTTTGTCAGCGAGATGGCTTCCAACGAAGCCGGCCCCGCCGGTGATAAGAATTTTCATAATGTTCATCGGCCGCGTAGCGGCCGACCGCGTTTAGCCGTGGCCTTCTAGGCCACGGTATCGAATTCAAATGACCGCGTCGCGTTAGCGACCGCATGAATGCTCAACTGCCGCTGACGCGGCAGGCTTTTATGGCGCCTGACCGTGGCCTAAAGGCCACGGCTAAACGCAGTTGGCCGCTACGCGGCATTTCTCGCACTTCATGCCGCCGACTCTTTCTTTCCAATCGTGGCTCGAAAATAATCGACCGTCCTTTTCAACCCATGGGCCAACCGGACCTTCGGTTCCCATCCGAGTAATTGTTTTGCCCGTTCGATGTCCGGCTTGCGTTGTTTCGGGTCGTCTTGCGGCAATGGCAGGTGCTTGAGCGTGATTTCGCGTCCGACGCACTTTCCAACTTCAGCCGCCAGTTCGTTCATTGTGAACTCACCCGGATTGCCGATGTTGACCGGCAAATGAATGTCATCGGCCTCGGCGTTCATCAATCGAATGATCCCGTCGACGAGGTCGCTGACATAACAGAACGAGCGGGTCTGGTTTCCGTCTCCGTAGACCGTCAACTCCTGTCCGCGCAAGGCCTGAACGACAAAGTTCGAAACGACACGACCGTCGTTCTCGAGCATGCGTTCACCGTACGTGTTAAAGATCCTGACGATCCGCGTGTCGACGGCGTTCTGACGGTTGTAGTCCATCATCAACGTCTCAGCGACTCGCTTGCCCTCGTCGTAACAGCTGCGAAGACCGATCGGATTTACATTGCCGAAGTAATCCTCAGTCTGCGGATGCACAAGCGGATCGCCGTACACTTCGCTGGTCGACGCTTGCAGGATCCTCGCGTGAACCCGCTTCGCCATCCCGAGCATGTTGATCATTCCCATCACGCTCGTCTTCACCGTCTTCACAGGATTGTACTGGTAATGAACGGGAGACGCAGGGCATGCGAGGTTGTATATCTGATCGACCTCGAGAAGGATCGGCTCGGTCACGTCATGCCGGACCAACTCGAACTGGTGAAAGTCGAGCAGGTGGGCGATGTTCTGTTTGCGGCCGGTAAAAAAATTGTCGAGGCAAATAACTTCATGACCTTCGGACAAGAGTCGCTCGCAAAGATGCGAGCCGATAAAACCGGCACCGCCGGTAACGAGTATTCTCATAAAGATTTACCGCCGAGACGCAGAGA
>DATEOJ010000453.1:0-2203 GCA_035274235.1 Pyrinomonadaceae bacterium | reverse complement strand
TCGATCGTCGCGCTCATTATCGCGTTGGGAATGTCGGCCTGCAAATCGGCGAACGCACCGTCCGCGGAGAAGGTTGCCGATGCGGCTAAGGAAGTGGTGCAGGAACAGGCCGCAGTCGCCGGGGCGAAGGCGGTGGAGAGTGTCGAGCAGATCCTCGGTTCTTATGTCGGGCAGTTTGGTGATAACAAGATCACGCTGTTGATCACAAAAGCCGGCGAGGGTGTCGTATCGGGGCGAACGATCGTTGGCGGGAACGACCGACCGTTCGAAGGGACGATGTCGCTCGATGCCGGCACCTACAACATCGAGGCACGCGAACCGGGCGATCATAAGGACGACGGTACTTTTCGGTTCACGGTAGCGTCGACGGATCCGAGCGAACTCAAAGGGACGTGGAAAGCGGACGATGCAAAGCGTCCGGAAAAATCCTACACGCTCGAGCGAAAGAAATTTGAATATCGAGCAAGCGTCGGCAACTGGCCGGAGGCGTCACAGCGTCTGCTAAAAACCGGCGACGTCGAGAATCTCCCCGCGAGCGAACTAAAGATGATGCGCAACGAGATCTTCGCGCGTCACGGATATTGTTTTTCGAGAAAGGAGATGCGGCAGCAGTTTGAGAACGAAGAGTGGTACGTTCCGAATACCGTCGATATCAAAGGCTTCCTGACCGAGACCGAGAAGAAGAACATTGCCCTCATCAAGCGCTACGAGAAGTATGCGGAAGAATACGGTGACGAATACGGTCGCTAGTTTGATTTGGGATTTCGGGTTTGGGATTTCTTCGTTCGTGTTGTTTCGTGTGAGTTCGTGGTTTCAGTCAGCTGCGATCATCTGGAACCGCGACCTCACACGAAGGAGACACGAAAGCTCAACGTGGGCTTGATTCACACTTTTTCCGTGGACCATGTAGCACAACCTCGACCACAACTTTCAGAGCTCCTGCTAGCTACGACGATCTGGAACCACGAAGGACACGAAGAGCACGTAGAACGCACGAAAGCGACCTTGACTTACCTTCCAATAGAGAGCACTGTTAGGGGGAACCGAGCCTAGCTTACTCGCTTTTCAGCCTACCCGAATTCATCGGATCAATCCTGACTAAAGCAGCCAATACCAAGCCGTCACAGATGGCGCATCGGACGTTTAGCTCTGGTGGCTGATAAGAAAGGAGTATCCATGACCGACAAATTAAATCTGGTCGAGACCATCGCCAGGAACAGTACATTTTCAATATTTTCGCGCCTAATGGACAGCTCCGGAGCAAACGCGGTATTCACGGGCGACGGAAATTTTACGGTTTTTGCTCCGACAAATGATGCGTTCGGTAAGATCTCTGACAAGCGAATGAACGAGCTCCTCAACGAACCGGATCAGACGAGCTTGAAGGCGTTGCTGTCTTATCACATCCTGCCGGAAAAATTGTTTGTCGCGAACCTTAGTTCGAGAAATAGCACCGCGACGATAACTGGCGCCCACATAGCGATCACGGATTCGAACGGCTTAAAGGTAAACGATTCAGGTGTACAGGCCCGAAACATCGAAGCCACTAACGGCATCGTTCACGCACTCGACACGGTCCTGAATAACGACAACAAGAAACTCACGACCGGGCCGTTGTCGCCGCTGCCGGAGGCTGCAGAAGTTCAACCACAACTAGCTGGACTTACCACACCGGCGCCTGAGACCGAGAGCCTGGCCGCGACCGCCGTGGTGAAATAATTTACGGTATCCGTACCGCTTGAACGAGCCGGGCGCCGCCAGGTGTGGCGGCCGGCTCTTTTTTATCCGCACGAAAAACAATCCCGGGGTAGCACCCATGCAGCAAACAGCTGAGACAGGTACGAAACGGAAATGCGAGGAAACTTTATGAAGGAGAAAACGCTCTGTGGGGTCGAGGTCAGCGAATCGGTGTTGATCGATCGAATCAATAAGAGATTGACCGACGATAGCTTGCGCATAAAGGAGGAACGGTCGACTGGTTCGCCGTCGTTCGGAACTTTTTACGAACAACACGATCCGACGGATGAAGGACACGACACGATCGATCTCGAATCCATCGGCCGTAAGCTCGGGGTCCTTGCACCCGGTGAAACTTTGACCCGCTCCGATCCGCGGTCTCGAAGATCTTCGAAGTTCTCGCAGGCTCGAGGATCACACGGTAGCCTCTGACCAGCGGGCCGTAGATAGAAAACCTGCCAACGCC
>DATEOJ010000452.1:0-4809 GCA_035274235.1 Pyrinomonadaceae bacterium | reverse complement strand
GAGGAGCGATCCATCCACCCTGACTGTGACCCATCACGCCGATCTTCGAGGCATCAATGTCAGCACGGCGGCTCAGTAACTGCACACCCGCGACTGCATCATCAGCAAGATTCTCCATGCTGGCAGAGCGAGTATCGCCGGTCGATTTTCCAGCGCCCCGCTTGTCGTATATCAAAGCGGCTATGCCCGCCTCAGCAAAACGACGACCCCATGAACGATAAGTCGTCCGCTCGTTGGGCGAGCTCCCGTGCGTGATGACGACTGCCGGATGCTTGTCGCCCCTCAATGGAAGTAGAAGTGTCCCTGCAAGTTTTACGACGCCGTTCTCGAACAAGACCTCTTCTTCGCGGTAAGCGGGTTCGGGTTTAACCGAACGCTTCATCGAGAACGTTCCATCTCCTCCCAAGCCGGACCACTTGCCCGAGAACGAGTCGCCGTCTACACCGCCATCAAAAACGATCGTACTGCCATTCGGCTGTGGTCGTTCGAGCCGGTAACCCCGATCCGTTTGCTTTACCGTAAAAGGAATATCCGGTACGTCGAGATCTGAAAAGGTGACCAACGTCTTCAGATCTTTTGTTGTATCTATTTCGACACGCCACGTCTTTCCTTCGCGCTCGATCACACCGGTCCAGTGGCCGACGAGCGGCGCTTGAGCGGCGACCGATGCGACCGCGATTACACAAATAGAAATGGCGAGTCGAAGAAAGCGCATCTATGTTTGTTCGGTAAATTTTAAATTCGGCAACACCGACTGCAGCTGTTTCTCACCGTTCTCGGTTATCTTCGATTCACTCTTCGTCAGGATCTGAAGCGAGGTAAGTTTCTGAAGCGAGCCAACACCGCTATCCGAAACCGCAGTTCGAAACACGCTTAGCTTTTTGAGCTTGGTCATCCTCTCGAGATTTACGAGCCCCGCATCGGTGATCTTTGTCGTGCCGAGAAGAAGTGTTTCGAGGTCAGTATGTCCGCGTAGATGCGCCAGACCTTTATCGGAAAGTTGCGTTCGGGAAATATTCAGGAACTTCAGCTTCCGCAGTCCGGCAAGATGCGATGCGCCTTCGTCACCGATCGGCGTAACACGAACGTCGAGCCATTCGAGTTCGGTAAACTTCTCGAGGTGCTTTAGATCTGCGTCGGTGATCTTCGCATTGTTGAGATCAACCTTTACGACTTCCTTGAACGCGTTCCACTCTACCTTACCGCCCAGCTTCTCGATCTCAGCCGCGGCATGTTTTTCTTCGGCTTCAAGCGAACCGTGCATCTTTGGCGCGATCTCGTCGAGCCATCCGTTGAGTTCGTTTTGCGGATACCATTTTCCTTTTAACATCACGCCGGCGCGATTCTCGGTCGCGGAGATATTGTCGAGCGGATTCGCATTCAGAAGAAGAAGATCCGCACGGCGTCCGATCTCGATCGTTCCGGCCTTGTCGATCGAACCGAGATACTCATGAGCGTTTCGAGTTCCGGCGGCAAGCACCGCGTAGTTTGGAAGACCCGCGTCAGCGAGCGCTTTGAGTTCGCGATGTTGCGAGAAGCCGTAGAGGAACAAGAACTCGGGTGTGTCGGAGCCGGCCATGATCTTTCCGCCGGCATCGTAGATCGCCTTGATCATCTTGTCGCGAAGAGCGACCCAACGTGCACGCTGCTCGAGCGAGATCGTGTTGAGAAATCGGTTCTTCTTGTAGAAGTCGAGCCACTGCAGCTGCGTCTTGTGTGGGTAGAACTTGAAATCGGGTTGGGCACGAATCGATTCCTCGCTTCGAGCGAGTCCGAAAGTGTTCTTCATGAAATGCTGGGTCGGGTCCACATAAGGATTCGAGGCGACCGTCTTCTTCGCTACCTCGGGAATCTTCTTTTCATCGATATACTCGAAGCTTTTCCAGTTGTCGACGTTGTAAACATAGACATCGGACACCGACCCTTTCATCGGCGCATCGTCGCGCATCAGCATCTCCATGTAACCGTCGAGATGTTCGATCTGCTGTTTCGCTTTCCACGCTCGTTCGACTCCAACAAACCGGCTATCGGCATGACCGACCACGCGGATGTTTTGCTTCGCAGCTTCGTCAACCGCCGCTTCATAAACCTCGGCCTTGATAAACGTCGTGATCTTTATGAAGTCATATCCCGCAGCCTTCGACTTTCTCACGGCATCGCGTGCTTCGTCGGGTGTATTGACGACGAAGTTGTTTCCTTGCTCGCGTCCGGTGAGATGAGGGCTCGCTACAAAGATCGTCGGCGCGACGATCTCACCTTTCGACGAGCGAGCCCGCAGTGAGAGCAGTTCCGGCGTGCCGATCATGAATCGGACGGTCGTAACGCCGTTGGCGATCATTACACGCAGTTCGTCTTCGGCGATCGAGTCGGGGAACTCGCCGTCGGAGAGAAGATGCGTGTGCATGTCGACAAGGCCCGGGATCAAGTATTTGCCCGTTGCATCAACGCGGACGGCGTCCTTCGGGACTTTGACGGCTTTACCGATCGCAGTGATGATCCCTTCGCGAACGATCACCGTCTGATTTGTCAGGACGCGCTCGCGATCCATCGGGATCACGTTGACGTTTGTGAAAGCGACAGACTGTGCTGAACCCACCACGAAGCTCGATAGCACACAGATAAGAAAAAAGAATAGTTTCTTCATAAGACCTCTAAATTAATTCTGTTGTCGCGGCAGCGGATTCTGGACGTCGATCACGAGTTTCCATTTCCCGGTAGCATCGCGACGCCACACATGCACGTAGTAGCCGCTGTCCGGTCCGGTTGGTTCGTTGACGACAGTATATCGGCCGTAGGTAAACGCGAGATCGTTCGACGACGCGATCTTGCCGTCGATCAGATCAAACTTGGTTTGCTGGATCGCGGGTGCGACGAGATCTTTCCTCTCGACGATCGGCATCATGCCTTTGCGATGAATGCGAAATTGCTTATCTAGCGCCGCGTTGTACGCCTTGGCCGGACTTGTCTTCGCGATCGAGCCCCAGAAGTCCCAATCGAGTTTTCGGTAGTCGTCGGTCGCGGTGACCTTCCCCGATCGTTCGACCGCATCAGCGGCGATAAATTTTGTGTCGATCGGCGCGACCGCCTGCGGAGTGTCGATTCCCATATCGATCGCGACCTTCCATGATCCATCCGACTGTTTTTGCCACACGGAAAAGTACATCCCGTGACGCGGCGGTTTAGGATTCTCGGTTACGTCAGTGTACAGAACCGGTCCGGTCGTATAACCGAGATCACCCGCGGCTGAAATGTCACCAAACATCGGTGCCCAGTTGAAGATGACTTTGCGCGGTCCTGTGGCCGGTGGCAGCTTCTGCAGTTGTTCGCGGGTGCGTTCGGGATGCGGTCCGAAACCGATCCCGTCGTCAGCGAAGTATTTGATAAACCCGTCGCGGAATCCGACCTTCACGGTTTCTGCCGCGAACGCGCGTTCGGCTGCAGCGAGGTCAAGTAGATCTTTCGACTGGGCGGCGATGCAGCCCACGAACACGATCAGTAATACTACGGAGTTTGTTAATTTAGTCATTCAAACTTCCACCCGACCTTCTTCTTTGCGGGCTTTGCGAGCTTTGCGTGAGATCAACCGTCTACTAACTGAGACGGTGCTTTTCACGCAGAGCTCGCAAAGCCCGCAAAGCCCGCAAAGAGGCCACTCACTTATCTGCCTCCGGCGTTCTGGTAGAGGCAACTGCCGTCAGCTTCCAACGGCCGCCGACCTTTCGATACATCGAAACCCACGCAAAGACCTCGACTTCTTCCTGCATCTTTCCGTTCTTGTCCTTCGCGAGGAGCCTTACCTTTTTGTGGTTGACGACGTACGCCATCGTTGCGTCATCGGAAATTCTTATGATCGGCGGAGTGATGTCGTCCCACTCGAGAAATGTCGAGGCATCGAAATACGCTTGCATCCGCTTCATGCCGGCGTCACGGTCGGGCATCTTTACTTGCCCGGCGTCGATACTTACAAAGTCGTCGGCGAAATCCGCGTAGATCAGCTTTGCATCGTGATTAAAATGTGCGGCACGGGCAACGTAGTGTCCGCGGAGGAGTTCGTTGACGTCCTCCGACTGAACCGGTGACGTCATCGCGCAACGGAAGCCCACGTGCTCAACCGCATTCTCTGGAGAATGGCTATCGCGATATGTGATCCTCAGATTGACCGGTGCTCCGCCGAAGCTCCCGCCCCGCAGAGCGCGTCGCGTAGTGACCTTCAAGAAGTCGGTAGTTGCCGAGACGCTTGCAGTTGAATACTTGTTCCATTCATCTGCGAGAAACTCCCAGACGTTACCCGCCATGTCATGCAGACCGTATCCGTTCGCCGGATACATTGCGACAGCGGTAGGTGCGCCGATACCGGTCGCCGAATAATTTGCACGCGTCTTGTCGGGCATGTCATCGCCCCAAGGAAATTCTTTTCCGACCAGACCGCCGCGTGTCGCGTATTCCCACTCGGCCTCGGTCGGGAGTCGCTTACCTTGCGCCTGACAATATGACGTCGCCGCATACCAGCTAATGAACGTCACCGGATACTTCTCCTGACCGGCGGGGAAGTTGCCGTTCGACCAGTTCTGGAGATATTTCCCGTTATGATAATTCGCCGCGATCTTGTCCTTCTGCCACGCAGAATTCTTGTCGAGAAACTTCTTGAACTGCTCGTTGGTGACTTCGGTCCGATCGAGATAGAAACTTCCGATCGTCACCTTGTGCTTCGGTGTCTCTTCCTGAAAAAGCTCCGCGCGGCGAACGCCAAACTTCTGCATGACACCTGGAATGTCGCCCGACGCTATACCCATCTCGAACGTTGCTCCG
>DATEOJ010000451.1:0-7078 GCA_035274235.1 Pyrinomonadaceae bacterium | reverse complement strand
ACTCGCTGATCTTTCGCTCGAGTTCTTTATGGATCTCTTGCGTCCCGCAGATGAAGCGCACAGATGACAAACCGTAACCCCACTTTTCGAGCCCTTCCCGCGCCGCTTTCACGATCTGCGGATCGTCAGACAATCCGAGATAGTTATTCGCACACATGTTGAGGACCTCGCGGCCTCCGACATCGATCCGTGCTTCCTGCGGACTTTCGATCACACGCTCGGATTTGTAGAGTCCCGCTTCTCGGATCTCGTTGATTGTTTGCTGTAGATGTTCTTTTACTTTTCCGTACATAAAACACTCGTCCTAAGTTGGGTTGTCGAATCCTAGAGAACTTTAACCGCGGATGACGCAGATGACGCAGATGACGCGGATTTTACTAGATCGGCCTGGATCGCACGACAGCCTCTTATGAATCTGCGTTATCAGCGTCATCTGCGGTTAATTTAGATAATTGCCTCGAACTAAATATTCTCGAAGTCGAGTATCACCTTCCCCGAGTTTCCCGACCTCACCGCCTCGAATGCCTTCTCGAATTCTTGATACGGATATCGGTGCGTGATCACCGGCGAGATATCAACCCCCGCCTCGAGCAGATTCGACATCTGATACCACGTTTCATACATCTGCCGACCGTAAATTCCCTTGATCGTGATCATGTTGAAGATCACCGTCTTCCAGTCGATCGCAAACTGCTCGCTCGGGATTCCGAGAAACGCAATCTTCCCGCCGTGGAACATGTTCGCAAGCATGTCCTTGAACGCCGACGGAACTCCGGACATCTCCATCCCGACGTCGAAGCCTTCCTTCATACCGAGCTCTTGCTGAACTTCCTTGATCGACGTCTTGCTCACATCGACTGCCCTCGTCACATGACCCATCTTCTCAGCTAGCTCAAGCCGGAACGGATTGATGTCGGTGATGACGATGTTCCGCGCTCCGGCGTGCTTCGCAACCGCCGCCGCCATGATCCCGATCGGACCAGCACCGGTAATCAGAACGTCCTCACCGAAGACCTCGAACTCGAGTGCGGTGTGGACGGCATTGCCAAACGGATCGAAGATCGCTGCGACCTCGAGATCGATATCGGGCTTGTGCTTCCAGATGTTCGTATACGGCATCGCGATAAACTCCGCGAATCCACCGTTCGTGTTGACGCCGATGCCGCGCGTATTTGCACACAATGCACGCTTGCCTGCCATGCAGTTGCGACACCTACCGCAAACAAGGTGTCCCTCAGCGCTTACGATATCTCCGACCTTGAAGTCGACAACATTCGAACCGACATCGACGATCTCCCCGACAAATTCATGCCCGATCGTCGTCGGAACCTTGATCGTCTGCTGTGCCCACGCGTCCCAGTTGTAAATGTGCAGGTCCGTTCCGCAGATGCCGCCCTTCTTCGTGCGAATCATGACGTCGTTGATCGACAGACTCGGTTCGGGAACGTCCTCGATCCACAGGCCCGGTTCGGCTTTACTCTTTACGATTGCTTTCATGTCTTGATTAGGGATTCATTTTAACAAAGCGTTTGTTTTCAGACTAATCGCTGGTTGGCTGACGCGGCTGCTGTTGCTAGAATCTAACGTCACCGCTGTATAAAACGCACGACAGTGTTTATCCTTTTTACTTTATGTCGGATCTGTTAGGAAAACTGGAAGAATTCCGGGACGAAGCTCTCACCAAGCTGCGGGACCTCTCCGATCGCACAGCAAACGATCTTGAGCTTCCCGATGCCGAAGAACGGCTGCGTGAAGTCAATGATCTGAGGGTGGAGCTCACTGGTAAGAAGTCGAAAGTAGCTTCCTTCAAAAAAGAGATCGGTAAACTATCGGCCGATACAAAAAAAGGATTTGCTCAGGTCGTACAAAACCTTGAGGGTAAGATCCGCGAAACTTTGGAGAAAGCGGACGGGAAACTGTCTCGACGGATCTCTGAATTAAAGATAGAGCGGGACCGACTAGACGTCACCATCCCCGGACGGCGGCCGGCGGTCGGGCATCTTCATGCGATCACGATCGTCCGTCAGAAGATCGAGGACATCTTTGTGTCGATGGGTTATGCGATCGAAGATGACCGCGAGATCGAGACCGACTATTACAACTTCGACGCCCTAAACATACCGGCTGATCATCCCGCTCGCGAATCGCAGGACACGTTCTACACGACAACCGGCCTCGCTCTTCGTTCGCAAACATCAACTGTCCAGATCCGGGCGATGGAGCGTCGAGGAGTACCGATACGGATTCTTGCACCGGGCAAAGTGTTCCGCCGCGACACGCCGGACATGACGCACGTTCCGATGTTCCACCAGCTCGAGGGACTCTGTGTCGATAAGGGCATAACGATGGCGCATCTAAAGGGAACGGTTACAGAGTGGCTCCGACGCTTGTTTGGCGAGGACACGAAGACGCGTTTTCGTCCGAGCTACTTCCCTTTTACCGAACCGTCGGCGGAGTTCGACTTCTCATGTTTCAAATGTCACGGGACCGGAAAATTTGAAGGCGAGCGATGTCGTCCGTGCAAAGGTTCGGGCTGGATCGAGCTCGGCGGTTCGGGAATGGTTCATCCGAATGTACTGCGTGCGGTGAATGTCGACCCGACAGTCTATTCAGGATTCGCTTTCGGATTTGGTCTCGATCGAATGGCGGCCTTGATGTACGAGATCGACGACATCCGCCACCTGTTTGAGAATGACGTAAGGTTCTTGGAGCAGTTTAAGTAGCACGCGTAGGACAGGCTTTCCAGCTTGTCCTCGTTTACGACGAGACTTTGTTGACTGTCGAACGTTTGGTAGACGTCGGTCGGGTGTGATGTTGTTTGCCATCATTGCTCTAATCCTTGCCTTCATCGTCACGATACTCGCGATACGCGGGACGGTGTTTTTATTGAAGTACACGGCTGCCTGGATGACGGACCGGCGCCCCGAAGTTTTTCCGCGTCCGACTCGGTGCCCGCGCTGCACGCAGAGTATTGGTCGCTTCGAACGTCTCCGTAGTTTTCGCGAAGTAGTTCTTGGTGGTTGGACCTGCCCCGGGTGCGGGTCCGAGTTCGATCAGCTTGATAATGCGTTGGTCGCCCGTGCGTGGAATGCTCATCTTCGCGACGCCAAGAATCGGTTACGACTCGAAGATCAGTTGGAAGCGGCGCACGACACTAGAAGTCCCGTTGAGAAGCTGCTCGATGATTAGCGTTGGTGGCCGGCTCATTTTGTCTACTGCGAGAGCAGTTTTTTTATAAGAAGGACAGGCTAACAGCCGGTCCTACGCGTTATGAACATTTCGTATAACTGGCTAAAAGACCTGATCGATATCGATCTATCTCCGGATGAAGTTGCGACGCAGTTGACGCGGGTCGGGCTCGCGGTCGAGGGCGTGCATCCGCACGGCGACGATTTCGTCCTCGATATCGATCTGACCTCAAACCGGCCTGACTGCCTTTCGCACCTCGGCGTCGCGCGTGAGATCGCTGCGATCACTGGTGCGAGCGTCCATAAGCCTGGTAAGACCGACGAGCCCGAAATCCCTCTTCCTGCCGTACTCGCGTATGAGGTCGTTGCCATTAAGGACCCCGACCTTTGTCATCGCTTCACGGCTCGCATCATCAAGAACGTTAGGATCGGCCCTTCGCCCGAGTGGCTCGTCAAACGACTCGAAGCCATCGGCGAACGCTCGATCAACAACGTCGCCGATATCACTAACTACGTCATGCACGAGCTCGGTCAGCCGATGCACTCGTTCGATCTCGACAAACTTGCGGGTGGACGCATCATCGTACGACGAGCGGAACCGGGCGAGACAATAAAGACGCTGGACGAAGTTGAGCGAAAACTCGACGACACCATGCTCATAATCGGCGACGGTGAGAAGCCCTCCGCGATCGGCGGGATCATGGGCGGTCTCGATTCGAGCATTACGGATGACACGACGAACGTTCTTCTCGAAGTCGCATACTTCAAACGGGCGAACATTCGTCAGACATCGCGCAAACTTAACCTCGCAACCGAGGCGAGCTATCGATTCGAGCGCGGTGTCGATATTGACAATCTGATCAACGCGTCGAATCGAGCTTCAAGTTTGATTTGCGAACTCGCAGGCGGTGAGCTTGGTGAGTTCGTGGACGTTTATCCGACGAAGGGGGAGCGTCGCGAAGTGCAATCGAAGGATCTGCCTTTTGCCGTCGAACGCCTAACAGGGTTGAAAGTTTCTGAGGCCGACTGCGTTCGCATTCTCTCGTCACTTGGTATCAAGCAAAAGGACGGCGACCCGAAGACATTCATCTCCCCTTTGTGGCGACACGACATCGCGATCGAGGAAGATCTTGTCGAGGAAGTCGCGCGGCACGTTGGCTACGAGAACATCGCGGAAGAGTTGCCGCCGGCTTACGGAGCTGGTGAGTATCAAGCGATCGAGATCCGCAAACGAAAGCTTCGTCGCTCGCTTATCGACCTCGGTTTTAACGAAGCGATCTCGTATAGCTTCATCGATACAAAACACGATGGACGGTTCGATCCGGTCCCCGAACTTCTAGATGATCAGGCCGAAGATAAGTTCGTCACGCTGCGAGATTCCGTTATCGAAGGTGCGGTACGAATGCGACCGAGCCTACTCCCGGGTTTGCTCGATGCGGTCCGCGTGAACTTTAACCAACAGCGTCGCGACGTCCGTCTATTTGAGATAGGCAAAGCGTTTGCGGCCCGCGCGAGTGAGAATGGCCTGCCTGCCGAGCGTGAGCTTTTGACGATCGTTGTCACAGGTGGTGACGCTGAAGCCGGGCGAGCGATGACCGCTCGCGAGCTGGATTTCTACGATGCGAAAGGTTCCGTCGATGCTGCACTCGACGCGGTTGGATTTGCAGATGCAACGTATTCCGCTACGGAGGTATCGCACCTTCGACGCGGTCAGTCCGCCGCCATTGCGGTCAACGGGAGACCAGTCGGAAAGATCGGTCGTCTCAACGACGATATTGCGGGCGACTACAAATTCAAGCAGCCGGTCTATGTCGCGGAGATCGATCTGCGGGCGGTTCTTTCTGAGGACCAACCGACGGTTCTGTATCGACCGTTGCCGCGCTATCCGTCGATCATCCGCGACGTATCGTTCCTCGTCAGTCGTTCGGTGAGCTTCGATGATATTCACAAAGCGGTCGTCGCTCAGGGACGTGAACTTTGTCGCGGTGTCGCGTTCGTCGATGTCTATGAAGGCAAAGGTATCGGTGCGGATGAACGCTCACTGACAGTCAGGTTGGAGTATCGAAGCGACGAACGAACGCTGATCGAAACGGAAGTCGACGAGGTTCACGAGCAGTTGGTCGCGACGGTCGAAAAAGATTTAAATATTCGTCGAAGGTTTTGAATTTAACTTGAACTTTGAAACAAAAGTTCACATAATCGTAACCCTAGATTTTCATAGCCCGCAATTATTGGAGACATTTCATGAACGGCCTAACGGGAATGGAGAAGTTCTCGCATCTCGAAGATAAAATTTACCTCACGATCGAGTTCGCCAAGCGAATTCGAGAAGAAAAAGAGAAGATCGAAAAGGAAACAAGCGACGTTCGCCGGGAGGCGGCGCACCTGCGAGAGGAGAATCAGCGACTGGCCGAAAAAGTAAATGAACTGCTCTCGGAACGCGACGCGATCCAGTTAAAAGTTGAAGCGATGCTCGATGCGATGACGATAATCGACGCCGAAGTGGCGGACGCTATCGGGAGGTAGGAGTTATGAAACCTGAATCCGCCGAGCAGACCATCCGTGTTGAGATTTACAACCAGAACTACAGTATTCGTTCGGATGGCGACAACGAATACATCATGGATCTTGCCGACTATGTCGACGGAAAGATGCGTGAGATCGCTTCGGGAACGCTTACCGTTGACTCGTTAAAGGTCGCTATCCTCGCTGCCCTTCACATCGCCGACGAGTATCACCAGTTAAAAATGCAGCAACAGCAAACTGATATTCAGCTTGCTACTCGCAGTGCTGAATGCACCGAGATGCTGGACCGCGTACTAAAGAACAAAGACCTCAATACACCGCCGCTGGAATTGGAAATCGAACAGTAGCTCGCGACGACTCCATCACCTACAAACAGGACCAATAGGACGTATAGGACCTATATGACTTATACGTCCTATTGGTCCTATACGTCCTATCCGCTTTTTCTCACGTTCGATTAAACGACTCTCGCCATGCTATAGTTTTCCCTGGCGAAAGTTCTTCTGCGTATCCCGTTACTGAACGCACTAATAATTGAGCCAACACTTGAATTGCGGGAGGCCAATGCCTGCGTCGGTGCAAACTTCCATGTGAAGATTTGCCACAGCCAAGGGCTCCGATGTCGGGATCATTGATCTCGACAGAAAGCCGCCCACCTGATAACACAGGTTCAATTCAAGCGTTTGGAACGGATTCCGCGGTTTCTTTCGCTTCATCCCCATCATCTTCCGCTTCCAACTCTTTGCGGATCTCCTCGGCCATTCTCGCTTCTTCAAGCGCGAGCGGAAGTTCTGACGCGCGGGCCGAGAGCTTTTTCAACGCGAGTTCCGAATCGGCCAGATGTGAACCTCGGGCCGCGGCAGCTTCGATCATCTGCAGTCGCGACTCCGCCTCCGCCAACATCTGTTTTGCCTCGTCACTTATTGACTCGATCTTCTCGATGTCGCGGACGATCTCGGATGTAAATTTTTCTGCACTCTCAGGCGTGAGCCGATTGAGTTGCTTTATCTTCCCGCGACGGCGTTTCGCCAGGTGGAGTTCTTTGTTAGACGACCTCACGATCCTGGTTGCGGTTAGACGCGAGGCCAGAGTCTCGCGATATGCGTCTTCCAACATAGGGTCACCGCGATGCAACTCCCTCAGCACCCGCTTCTCGTGCGTCTTCAGCTCGTTCCGGAACCAATCGATCTCCTCGGCCCGAATGCCGTCAGCCGCGATGCGTTCTCGCATTTCTTTGGTCCAGTTAGAGTACCGGTAGCCAAAGAAGCCCGAAAGGCCAAGCCCGACTACAAAGCCCAGTACTGAAAGAATCAGCCCGATGAAAAAGAATGTGGCGGCAAGTGGCGGAGTGCTGCCAAGAACGA
>DATEOJ010000450.1:0-4419 GCA_035274235.1 Pyrinomonadaceae bacterium | reverse complement strand
GTCAGCGCGGCGAGAAGCTGGTTCGACGCACCAAAGAGTGTCCAGAACTCTACGTACGATCCGGGTTTTGCGAAGAAGATCAACGCGAACGGAAGGGCGACAGTGACGAGCGTTCCGATCAAAGCGCCAAGATGACCGGGTATTCCGAGAAGCTCCTGTATCAGATATCGACCGAGACGCATCGTGACGTCGAGGGTGTCAAAGACGAATGTTGAGAACGCCATCGCACCGAAGGTGATTGCGAACTGAAGATTCTGTTTACCGATGATGAGCGTTAGAAAGTTACCGATGCCGTTGCCGTAGATCTTCCCGGCGGAGAGTGACTTCCCGTCGGGTCCGAAAAGGGCGTCGCTCGTCGCGATCATCACGGTGACGAGCGCGATGAAGGCGACAAAACCTTCTGCGAGCATCCCGCCATAACCGACCGGCTGCGTGTGCGATTCCTTGTCGATCTGCTTCGATGTTGTGCCCGAGCAGACGAGTCCGTGAAAACCCGAACACGCGCCGCAAGCGATCGTGACAAAGAGAAACGGAAACAGCATCCCGGTCAGACCACCGACATCGAATGACTTAAACGCCGGCTGTTGGATCGAGTACCCGCCCAAGAACACGCCAACGACTCCGACCGCGATCGCGGCGTAAAGGACAAAGCCACCAAGATAACCGCGTGGCTGAAGAAGTGCCCAGACCGGCATCAGCGACGCCGCGACACAGTAGACGAGAATGATGACCGCCCACGTTTGATGACCGAAGCTGAGCACGTGCGAGTACTGCGTCCCGACATAGGAAAGAGCGAATGTCGCGGGAACGAAGATGATGGTCGAAAGCCAAAGCGGCGGTTTCAGAAATCGTTCGACGAGGCCGAGCACTATCGACAACCCGAGATAAAGCACACTCGCCATCGCGACCGCACCGCCGGGATTGAAACGAGTCTCACCAACAAGCGCTTCATCACCCGCGACGAAAGTGCCGGCCGTGATGTCGGTGAACGCAACGGTCACGTAGACAAGTGCGATCCAGATAAACGCCATCATCGCGCGACCGGCTCCGAGTCCGAGTTGATCGCGCGTAATCTCGGCGACACTCTTTGCGCTATGACGTATCGATGCAGCGAGCGTCGAGAAGTCATGCACGGCACCGATGAGTACGACGCCAAGCGCGATCCAAATCAGACACGGCAGCCATCCGAACGCCATACAAGCGATGATCGGTCCGGCGATCGGCCCGGCTGCAGCGATCGCGGAGAAGTGTTGACCAAATAGATAGAACGGAGCAGTAGGAACGTAGTCTTCACCGTCGTTTAGTTCGTGGGCAGGCGTCGGCCGGTCGTCTTGAAGGACAAACTGCTTTGCTATCCAACGGCCATAGCCAAAATAGCCGAGCACGAGCCACGCAAGGAAAACGACGGCGATGATTGTCAGCATAAGCGAGTTAGAGGCGAGATAAATTTACGACAGAAAAGTAAAAAGGCAAAAGTAAAAAGGTAAAAGTAAAAAGGTAAAAGTAAAAAGTAAAAAGTAAATGGTTGTCCGAGCCGCTGGTTGAGCCATTTACTTTTTCCTTTTTACTTTTTACTTTTCACTTCCAACCTTTTACTTTTTGCTTAGTATGAAATCAGTCCAAGAAACTTACTCACCCAACGGGATCTGTTTTGGCTGCGGGCCAACGAACGAAAAGGGATTGCGGCTACGCAGTTTCGTCCAGGGCGACGAACTTGTCGCGGAGTTTCATGCCGAACCGCATCATCAGGCATTTCCCGGTGTCCTCAACGGAGGGATCATCGGCGCGTTGCTTGACTGCCATTCAAACTGGGCCGCGGCTTACCACCTGATGAAGAAGCGCGGCGACCCAGAAGCTCCTTGCACTGTTACCGCGGAGTTTCATGTGAAGCTCTTGAGGCCTACGCCTGTCGATGGACCGATAACTCTGAAGGCGCGTGTGGTGGATTCAACCGATGACCGCGCGACGGTCGAAGCGGAACTCATCGCTGGTGGAAAGATTTGCGATACGTGTCGTGGAGTTTTTGTCGCGGTGAAGGAAGGACATCCCGCGTATCACCGGTGGTGAGTAAGGTTTGGATCTTCCGCCGCTCTTTCCGCGTTTTCCGTGTATCTCGTGGTTTATACCAATCTTAACCACGGAATACACGGAAAACACTGAACAGATCGAAAGCCGGATATCGCCCTTGCTCACTTCCGGCCTTGTGTATTCAGTCGTGCGATCTGCTCCGCATATTCCTCACTCAATCCCAACTTCTCCATCCACGACTGCTGCTCTCGCATCAACGCCGGAAGATGTGCGACATCCGACAACGCATAATCGACCAACTCATCCGTCCAAACACCATCCCAGGTCTTGTTGAATTTCGAACGATGCGACTTCTCGAGATCGACCGCGAAGTAGCGGTACAGTGTTTCGGCAAGCGATGCCGACTGGTTCGCGCCTCGCGTCAGAACTCTCTCCGCTAGCATCGTGTCGAACACATTCTCGATCGCGATGCCGGCCGCACCGAGGAACTCCATGTCGAACTTCACGTTGTGAAAGATCTTGACGATAGTGGGATCGGCAAGCAGATCGCGCAGTCGGCCAAGCTGAACTCCTTCGCTCAGCGGGACGAGCACATTGAAATCACCGTCCGAGAACTGAACGGAGAAGAGTTTGCCGTATCTTGAATTGAGCGAAGACGTCTCCGTGTCGCAACCGATGGCGCCGGCAACTAAAAGACGTGAGTATGCGTGGTCGATGTCTTCGTTTGTGCGTGCGACGAGGATGTTCACGATGTAATTCTAGTTCAGCGCGGGAAAATGTATTAAGCTAGTCGGCAACTTATGCTCGACCCCCTTTCCGCAACCGAGGCACGCATCGTCGGAAGCCTCGTTGAAAAACAGCTCACGACTCCCGAGTATTACCCACTAACACTCAACGCTCTTACCGCGGCCTGCAATCAGAAAAGCAATCGCGATCCCGTGATGTCATTGGGGGAGACCGAGATCCTGTCGGCGATCGATTCGCTTCGCGACAAGAACCTCGTCTATCTCTACTACGGCAGCAGCAGTCGCACGGTGAAGTACAAGCACATGTTGCCGAGCGTATATGACCTCGACGACGCCGGAGTCGCGATCGTTGCGGTGTTGCTGCTCCGTGGTCCGCAGACGATCGGCGAACTTCGCGAACGCACCGGACGACTTCATGAGTTTGGCGGATTGAACGAAGTGCAGGAAGCTCTTGACGGCCTTGCTCGGCGTGACGAACCGATCATCGTTAAACTCGAACGCCTGCCCGGACAGAAGGAAGCTCGTTATGCGCATCTACTCAGCGGCGAGGTTACGCAAGACGCGATCGCCGCCAGCCCGCGGGCGGTCGCGAGTGGCGGCGGTTCGAACGAACGAATTGAGAAACTGGAGTCGGAGGTAGAAGCTCTGCGAGGCGAGCTTGCAGAGTTTCGCGCGACCTTCGACGAATTCCGAAAACAGTTCGACTAGTGTTCGACTTGCCCGTTACCGGCGTAACGGTCGAGCACCTCTTTGAGTTGTTCGGGATGGACGGGCTTGTAGATGACATCCGCACAACCGGCCTTCAATGCCTCGTCCTTGATATCGCTGAACGCGGTGACCGCAATGATCGGCACCAGTCGGTTCGTCTTTTTGTCGTGGATGAGTTGGGCGACGGACAGACCGTCAAGGAGCGGCATCCCGATATCCATCAGAATGAGGTCCGGCATAAACTCCGCAGCCTTATCGAGGGCTTCGTAGGGCCCCGCGGCTTCGATCACCGAGTAGCCGAACTTCTCGATCATAAACCTCAACAAGATTCGAGTATCTTCGTAATCCTCGACGACCAAAACCCTCTTTTTCATACCCAGCTTGTAGTACCTCTTGGGGGCTATTCTACTCGTGGTAACGTCGTTGGCGCAAAGTGTTTAAAGCAAAGAATACAAAAAAGTGCGGACGGTGAACGTTTGGCTGACGGTAGTCGCGGGCTGTTGGGCGTCGGCGACGGTAATGGTGAAACTCCAATTCCCCTTTAGTTTAGCTCGTCCGCGTATGACGCCGGTGGCGGCATCGAGGACTAGTCCCGGCGGAAGGTCGCCCGAAGAGACCGACCAAAAGTAGCTTCCCGAACCGCCTGAGGCCTGGACCGTCTGGTGATAACCACGTCCTCGGATTCCGTCGGGAAGGCTCGAGGTCATGATCTGCATCGGTGCCGAACTCAAATACTCGAAGGCACCGAGATCGAGAATTCCGCTCACCGGTCGTGCCTGACCCGCTTGATGGAGGACGTACTGGCGAACGGGAGCGTTGGCCGGCAAGACATCTGAATGAAGCGACGTCCCGGCGTTAACCGCGGCCGATGTCGACTGAAGGTGGAAGTCCTGCGAAGCCGCGTCCACGAATCCCGGGGTAGTGCCAACGATCATCG
>DATEOJ010000449.1:0-3134 GCA_035274235.1 Pyrinomonadaceae bacterium | reverse complement strand
GATGTATCACCAGTTCATGCAGCTCGCGAATCTGGATATCACGACAACGCCGATGGAAGTCGGACCGACAACGCATTACATCATGGGCGGTGTTCGAGTCGATGCGGACACTCAGGCGTCGAATGTTCCGGGTCTGTACGCTGCGGGCGAATGCGCTGCTGGTATTAACGGAGCGAATCGTCTTGGTGGAAACTCGCTGTCTGACTTGATCGTCTTCGGCAAGCGGGCGGGCGAGTATGCCGCGAAGTTCGCTCAGGAAAATTCGCACGGTTCAATTTCTACCGATCAGATTGAGACGGAAGCTCGTCATGCACTCGAGCCGTTCGATCGCGAAGTGGGCGAGAACGCGTTCAACATTCAGCACGACCTTCAAGACATGATGCAGCGGTTGGTTGGTATCGTCCGGAACGAAGACGAGATGCAGGAGGCCGTTTCCGAACTGCAAAAACTAAAGTCCCGCGCCGCGAAATGTTCGGTCACCGGGAATATCGATTTCAATCCCGGCTGGCACACGGCGCTCGATCTGAAGAATCTGCTGACAGTTTCGGAAGCGATCGCACGTGCGGCCGTCGAACGCAAAGAAAGCCGCGGCGGACATTTCCGTGAAGACTATCCGGATAAAGAACCCGAGTTCGCGAAGTTCAACTTTTCTCTCAAAATGAATGCCGACGGCGAGATGGAAATATCCCGTGTTCCAATTCAAGAAATGCCAGCGGAGTTGAAGCAGGTGATCGAGGAGATGGGTTAGGGCAAGAGTATTAAGTGGCCAAGGAAGTTAGCCGCAGATGACGCAGATGACGCAGATTTTTTGAGAGGGCTGATCCTGAGCTGATCAGCGTTATCCGCGTCATCTGCGGCTAAACTTCGATAACGATCTCGAATTTCGTTTGTACCAAAGATGGCAACAGCAACATTCAAAATAAGACGCGGCGGTAGCGAAGGCGGGGAGATGGTTGACTACCAGACTCAGGTGACCGAGGGAATGGTTGTGCTGGACGCCGTTCATCAGATCCAGGCTGAATCGGCACCGGACCTTGCTTGTCGTTGGAATTGCAAAGCCGGCAAGTGCGGGTCGTGTTCGGCCGAGATCAACGGCAAGCCGAAACTGATGTGCATGACTCGGCTCGATACGATCGACATCACCGTACCGGTGACCATCGAACCGATCCGCGCATTTCCGCCGATCAAAGACCTGATCACCGACGTCTCGTGGAACTTCGAAGTAAAGAAACGCATCAAGAAGTTCAAGCCGCGTCCGCCCGACGCCGAGGACGGAACGTGGCGAATGCAGCAGTCGGACATCGACCGGGTGCAGGAGTTTCGAAAATGCATCGAGTGTTTCCTGTGTCAGGATGTCTGCCACGTGCTGCGTGATCACGTAAAGCATGACGAGTTCATCGGACCTCGATTCCTAGTCTACGCCGCGGCTCTCGAGATGCACCCGCTCGATACCGAGGATCGCGTTGGCGAACTAAAGGACGAATTTGGTATCGGCTACTGCAACATTACGAAATGTTGTACCAAGGTTTGCCCGGAACATATTACAATCACCGATAACGCAATCATCCCGTTGAAGGAACGCGTCGTCGACGAGTTCTATGATCCGATAGCGAAGCTTGTGAAGATCTTTAGAAAGAAAAAGTAGGACGGGCTGTTAGCCCGTCCCGACGGACTAACAGTCCGTCGTACGACGCATGTTCGAACTAAAACCACTTCATCACGACGCGATTCCCGCCGCACTCGAAAAGGCGAATCGGTATCGCCTTCTCAATGAACCGGGTGCGGCCGAGAGCATCTACCTCGACATCCTCGCGATCGACCCCGACAACGCCGATGCGCTTGTGGGTGTCGTGCTTGCGATGAGCGATCGCTTCTCAAAAGACTATGGCGTCGGTGATGGTCGCATACAGGACTTCATCGCGAAGATGCAGTCCGACTACGAACGCGCGTACTACACAGGCATCGTCTATGAGCGACGCGGTAAGGCGGTACTCGAAAAGGGCGGCATCAACGCTTACGAGCTTTTTGAACAGGCGATGGAGTGGTTTGAAAAAGCAGAGGCTCAGCGACCGGTGGGAAATGACGATGCGATCCTCCGTTGGAACGGTTGCGCGCGGATCATCAAACGCAACAGTCTCGCACCACGCGAAATTTCGGCTAACGATTTTATTGAATAGTCACGAAAACAGATTCGGTAACTCCCTCCTCTCACGAAACTCCCTCACTCTCTCACACCGCAGAGAAAAAATTCTGGAGGTAGTATGGCAGGAAAATTTGAGTTGAAGACGTCCGTAAACGGGAAGTTCCACTTCAATCTGAAAGCGGGAAATGGGCAGATCATTTTGTCGAGCGAGATGTACGAGTCGCGCAGCGCGGCCGAGAACGGAATCGAATCCGTGAAAAAGAACGCGGCGGACGATGCTCGTTTCGAGCGTCGGACATCCGCGAAAGGCGATCCTTATTTTGTACTCAAAGCCGGGAACGGTCAGGAGATCGGAAGGAGTGAGATGTACAATTCGCCGGGGGCGATGGAGAACGGCATCGAATCGGTAAAGACGAACGGTCCGGACGCAGCGATCGCGGACGCGACTGCATAACATCGAACTGAAAATTTAGGGATTTGCAAGAGGCTGTCTGAAGGGCGGCCTTTTTTATTTGCTGTCGGCTCGAAGCGGATTTGTGCCCGGGTCGAACGAGCTCAAGCTAGCTGTTTAAATTGCCTCCATCCTTTAGGTGGAGGAAAGCGTGTCACTTAGGAAAATAAATCCGCGCGGCTTCAGCCTAACAACGCCGGCTCATTTTGGGCTAAAGCTAAAAGGAAGATTGCTTCTTCTGGTGTTCGGCTAAAGCCGCTCGCCTGCCCAAAATGGACCTCCACCTAAAAGGGTGGAGGCAATTTATACAGCCGCCTTGACCTGCTCGCGACTGGATCGCGTTTCTTCCGAAGCGATCGAACGACGCGCACCGACATCGGAACTCTCGTTCAGTCAGCCTGACCGAGAGAGGGGAATTGCGGGTGAAAAGAATCGATCGCCCTTCCGCGAAAACGGTGTAAGTATAAATATTTCAGCACTTCCAGTCACATAAAAATTGTTGACAGTCCGTTAACTTATTGGCAATAATCAAATTAATCC
>DATEOJ010000448.1:0-4345 GCA_035274235.1 Pyrinomonadaceae bacterium | reverse complement strand
TGAGAACGATGTGCCCATGTCCCAACCAAGTCCGCGAGTCGATCCATCTTCCGCGACGACGTATGGTTGCGTCATGCGCGCTATTGTCTGCGACGAGAGGACTCGTCGCGATTGCGGATTGCGGATTGCGGATTGCGGATTTCGTGCGGATTCCGCGTTCCGCGTTCCGAGTTCCGCATTTAGAACGGCTCCGCCGTTGAGGATCATCTGACAGTATCGTGCGAGATCGTCAGCGGTGGAGAAGAGTCCGGCGTGACCCGCGACTCCGCCCATGCGGAAGGACGTTGGGTCGTGAACTGCTCCCCTAAGAATCTCATTTCCGCTACTGTCGTCTCCTTCAAATTTCGATCCGAGATAACTATTCTGGCCTCGTATGTTTTCGGTTGGCGCGATACGGGTAAGAAGAATCTTTCGTTGATACCTCTGCAAGTCAGAGTCATCGAAGAAGTTCGTATCGTTCATCCCAACGCCGCTGAAGAGTGCTCTCCTCGTAAAATATAGAAACGGCCCTAGGTGAGCGTTCTCGCGAACGAGAAGATCGATAGACAGCCGGCTGACGACCTCCCCCAACACAATGAACCCAATGTCCGAGTACACGAACCTCGTCCCCGGCGGATTCCGCAGCTTCTCCTTCTTCAATGCCGCGAGCATCCCCTCGCGGCCGGTCCATTTTTCACCGAGATCAAAATCTGGACGATAGCCAGACGTGTGCGTGAGCAGCTGCTGGATGGTGACGCTCTTCGCGTCCTTGTCGTCGATGTCGGGAATGAACTTCCCTATCGTGTCATTCAATCGAAGCTTTCCCTGCTCGACGAGGATCATGATCGACGTCGCCGTCGCGACCGGCTTAGTCAACGACGCGACATCAAAGATCGTGTCGACCGTCATCTTCTCAACCGTCGGCACAAGCGAGCGATTGCCGAACGCCTTTCGATATACGATACGTCCTTTGTGTCCGACGACGACAACCGCGCCAGGAAGTTTTTTATCCTTAATGTCCGCGAGAACAAGCGGCTCGATCTGCTCGAGCTTCGCCGCGTTCATCCCTACTGACGCAGGATTCGCAACTGGTAACCCTTGCGCCGCGGCGACTGTGAAGAAGATCACCGCCGAGACGCAGAGACGCAGAGAAAAAGAAAGGAAAGGGTGAAATGGGAAAACTTTCGACCGAACAAATTCCAGGGACATAAACAAAAAAAAACAGATTGACCTCTTCTCGGCGTCTCTGCGTCTCGGCGGTGAAGTCCTATCTCTTCGCCCGCAACTCTTTCTCACGCTCGACGAAACTATCCTTACAAAGCTTCACGAACTCTTTCGCGATAGGCGAATAGTGGCCGCCGCGCAGACGTGCGAGGCCGGTTTCCCATTCGATCTCCGCACCTTCGATGAACCACGAGATGAGCTTCTTGTCGCGAATGTCGCGTGCAACTCCCTTCGCGCCGGCCATTCCGACGCCGAGTCCGTTCGAGACCATCTCGTTGATCGCTTCCTGACGCGACAGCTCCATGGAGATGTTCGGCTTCACATTCGCGGCCGAGAAAAAGTCGTCGATCATCCGACGCGTATTACCACCGCGTTCGCCCAAGATTAGACGCTCAGTCGCAAGCGTCGCCGCACTGATGTACTTCTCTTTAGCAAGCGGATGCTTCGGAGGACCGATCGCGACGATCTCGTCGGCGAAGAGAGATTCGGTAGTGACGTTCGTATTGTCGACCGGTAACGAGATAAACGCGATATCGATCTCGCCGTGCATGATCCTATCGACAAGTTTCTGGCTCGTGCCCGATGCAACGGAGAGCTCAGAGTTTGGAAACGTACCTTTCAACCGCTGCATGATCCCGGGCAACTGCTGCATTGCGAACGTACCTGAAGCAGACCCGATGCGAAGACGTCCGTACTCTGCACCTGCGACTTCGGCGATCTCAGCGAGTGCGGAGTCGTGTTCGCGCAAGATCTTTCGCGCACGTTCGAGAAGATACTCACCGGCCTCGGTCAGGATGACGCGACGCGGCGTGCGAGTGAAGAGCTGCAACCCGACCTCGTCTTCGAGCTGACGGATCTGCATAGAGATCGCCGCCTGGGTGACGTTCACGCGGCGAGCTCCCGCCGTGAAGGTCTTCGCCTCAGCGATCGCAAGAAATGCCTTGAGCTGTCTGATTTCCATGTCACGAATGCGGAATGCGGAACGCGGAATGCGGAATCCGCGTTTACACAGCCGTCAAAAATCTAAAGTGGTAGGGAGTACTTCGATCCTTGTGATCCGAATTCCGCATTCCGCGTTCCGCATTCCGCATTTTTACGGATGCCGCGGCGAAGACTCGTATCACACATCCTTATCGCTTACATAAAATGCTTTAAGTTTGCTAATAATGCAAGTTTGTCCAAGAATAATTTTCGAATGGCCGGAAACTCCGCAAATGGCCGACGCAAGTCGAAGTCGCATCAGATCTATCTAGGCGTCGACGGCGGCGGAACAAAGACCCACATCTCTCTCATGACCGAATCCCGACAGGTCAAATGCGAGGGGTTCGCCGGTCCGTCCAATCCCCTTCGAGTCGGCGTCGAGACCGCCGTCACAAATATTGTCAAAGCGATCAACGAAGCATGCGACCGCGACGGTGTTTCGCGCGGCGACATTACCGCCGCGACCCTTGGTCTCGCCGGCGTGCGTCGCGCCGACTTGAAACAGAGCGTCCGCGAAAGTTTTATCAAGCGTCTTAACATTCGAAACGTTGAAGTCGTTACTGACGCCGAGATCGCGTTGTACGCGACAACCCAGGGGAAACCCGGACTCGTCGTCATCGCCGGCACCGGTTCGGTCTGTCTCGGCAAGAATGCATCGGGCCAAATGGCGATCGCAGGAGGTTGGGGACCGCTCGCCGGCGACGAAGGCGGTGGTGTCGGGATCGCTCAGCAGGCGCTGCATACGATCGCGAAGGCGTCGGATGGTCGCGGTGTTCCGACGATGCTCAGTCAACGAGCGTCGGAATATTTCCGTGCGTCGGGTCCTGAGAATCTCATTGTCGCTATCTATTCACCTCAAGTAGACAACTCTCGTATCGCGGGATTCGCACGACTCGTTGTCGAGACTGCGCAAGAAGGCGACACGATCGCGATGGAGATCCTTCGCGACGCCGGCTACGAACTCGGACTCGCAGCTTGCGCCGTCATCGACAAATTGAAACTCGATGATGAGAAAGTTCCGATCGGATGTGTCGGCAGCGTGTTCAACGCCGGCGAACTCCTTACCAACCCGATGCTCGACAAAGTCCGCAAGTGCGCCTCGAGAGCATTCCTGACCAAACCCTCCATGCCCCCCTCCCATGCCGCGGCTTTGATGGCGCTCGAGAAGTACAGACACGTCTAAAAGCGGAGCGCGGAATGCGGAATTCGCTCTGTCAGCTTTCCACGCTGCAACTAAAGATCCGCATCGTTTAGTGAACCAGACAAATTCCGCGCTTAGTAAACCAGACGATTCCGCATTCCGCGCTCCGCGTTCCGCGTTCGAACAGCCGTTCGGGCATACCTCTTGCTCCCTTCTTGAATCGATCGCATTGTGTTTTGAATCGAAACAGCTATTAATGTGCGCTCATTCAAGGAGGTAAGTCATGGAAAGCAAAGCAAAATTTCTCGGCCACGCAATACATCCCATCCTTATCGTTTTTCCGCTTGGTCTTCTCGCGACCGCGGTAGTCTTCGACATCATTTACTTGATCTGGGGGAATTCTGACATGGCGAACGTTGCCTACTGGATGATGGCGGCGGGCGTAATTGGAGGACTGATCGCCGCACCGTTCGGTCTGATCGACTGGCTTGCGATTCCTTCGGGAACGCGCGCAAAAACGATCGGTCTGTTGCACGGAGGAGCGCAGCTCGTTGCTGTTTTACTCTTCGCAGGCAGTTGGTGGCTTCGAAATGATCTACCGGAGCGCCCCGAGACCGTAGCAAGTATCTTGTCGTTCCTAGGCGCAGGAATGGCGGCGTTTGGTGGCTGGCTCGGCGGTGAGTTGGTCGAACGTCTCGGCGTTGGTGTGGATGAAGGAGCGAACCTGAATGCACCGAGTTCCCTCTCGAGTGCCACGGCTCGTTCGAGCACGCAGCATGCAAATAGAGCTTAAGGAGAGTAATAAGATGGCAGTTGATCTTAAAAGACTCGACGAACAAGTAATAGTAATAACCGGCGCGTCGAGCGGCATCGGTCTGACAACGGCTCGAATGGCAGCAGAACATGGAGCGAGACTCGTGCTCGCCGCACGAAACGAAGAAGCTCTGAGAAATTTGTGCGACGAAATAAACTCGTCGGGGAAGGAGAAAGCAACCTACGTCGCAGCTGATGTCGGCAACG
>DATEOJ010000447.1:0-2853 GCA_035274235.1 Pyrinomonadaceae bacterium | reverse complement strand
AGATACTCGAACGACATCCTTTCCCGGGTCCCGGCCTAGGCGTTCGCATCCTCGGTGACATCACACCGGACAAGGTCGAGCTTCTGCAAAAAGCGGACAAGATCTTCATCGAAGAACTTCACTCGTCGGGACTCTATAAGGAAGTGTGGCAAGCGTTCGCTGTCCTACTTCCGATTCAGTCAGTCGGAGTCATGGGAGACTTTCGAACTTACGAGAAGACCGTCGCGATCCGCGCCGTCACGAGCACCGATGGAATGACGGCTGACTGGGCGCGACTTCCACATGACTTTCTCGCACGAGTTTCATCGCGTATCACGAGCGAGGTCCGCGGCGTGAATCGCGTCGTTTACGACATCTCATCCAAACCGCCGAGCACGATCGAGTGGGAGTAGGAACTTTTCCGACGGATGGGCATCTAAAAGGACCGATGAAATGCATTTTGTTCATTCTGCTCCTCGCTACTTGCTGTTATGCCCAAACAGCTCCCTTTGCAAAATATAACTTCGACGACGGCGGCTACGCTTTCCTCGGGATCTTCTCGCACCACGACGATCACCCGCTTCAAGAACAACTCGGTGAGTTTTTTACCGACGACATCGCAACGCTAAAGCAACTCAAGCGCTCATGGGTCTTCACGCGGACTCAAAAGGACTACGCCTGTGGCTACCACTACCAGTTTCTATTGCTCAAAAGTGGCGTCGTGCAGGATTCATTCGTTGTGAATCTCGAGTGTAATCAACTTAGAACCAAAGACGAATCGCTTTACTTCGATCTGAAAAAGCTCAAGTCGTTCTCGTCAAAATTTAAGAAGCTTCGACCCGAGTCCAAAGAGTTCAGTACGGTGCAGGAAGCTAGGAGCTATTTAGAGAAAATAAAAACGGACCCGAATTTCATGTTCGTGGATCCGCCGCGGTGGTCCGACTTTGAAGGTAAGTTTCAATTCCGCGTGAGCTGTCCCACGCCGGGCAAGTCTTGTTGGGACGACTTCGACCGGATGAAACCAACCCTTGAGAAAGACATCTCGGCGACGTACCCAAACGAACCGTTCAAGATTCGACAGAATGGCGGGTCAAGCGGAGGCGAGTTGTTCATTGAGATCCAGTGCAACAAAAGTCTCGCAGAAAAGTTCGACCTGTACGATCGATGGAACCGCGAAAGCTTTGGCCGCTGGGAGGCTTATCACCCGTATCTTGTCGCCTACTTCAAGCCCGCCAACTGACAAAGGTTTCCGTTGCCCGCGTCGACCTCGTTGTGTAAGAATACAGACACCCCTGGACGACCAAATTAAGCTGAGGACTGCTCTTCAGATGCGTTGATTTTGCGTATGAACGACAACCACGCTGCGCCTGCGCGCATTTCAACCGGCATCCCCGGTCTCGACTATATCCTGAAAGGCGGTCTACCGAAGGACCGTCTGTTTCTCGTGCAAGGCCACCCGGGCACCGGCAAGACCACGATCGGTCTACAGTTCCTACTCGAAGGCTCTCGCCTTGGTGAAACGGGACTATACGTTACTCTTTCCGAAAGTAAAGAAGAACTTGCGTCGGTGGCGGATTCGCACGGATGGAACCTGGATGAAGTATCGGTCTACGATCTGACGTCTGACGGGAATGCGCTTCCGGGCGACACATCCTATACGGTTTTCGATCCGGCCGAGGTGGAACTCGATGAGACCACAAAAACGGTCATCGCAGAAGTCGAGCGTATCCGTCCGGCGCGAATAGTGTTCGATTCGATCTCCGAGCTTCGTATGCTGGCAAGCGAACCGCTTAGGTTTCGACGTCAGATCCTCGCACTCAAACAATATTTCTTAAATAAGAAAACGACGGTCCTGATGATCGATGATCGTACGACCGAGAGTCGGGATCGGCAGCTCGAGAGCGTGGCCCACGGTGTGATCAATCTTGAATATGTCCCCGCCGAATATGGACGGCAGCGTCATAGCATCCGCGTCGTAAAGATGCGCGGTGTTGATTTTCAGTCGGGCGCGCATGATTTCAATATCGAACAAGGCGGCATCAAGGTTTTCCCGCGACTGGGAATCGACACGGTCCGAGTGGAAGACTCTCCGTCGTTAAGAAGCGATGTCGATGATCTGGAAAGCCTCCTCGGTGGGCTCGACTATGGGACAAGCACGATCCTGACGGGTCCGGCAGGTATTGGTAAATCGACGATGGCCCTCTTGTATGCTCACACAGCTGCTAAGAAAGGGCAGCGAGTTGCGATCTACTTGTTTGACGAAAGCATCGAGACATTATTTAAGCGGACTCAGGCAATAGATCTCGACATCAAATCGTTTGTCGACTCCGGCAAAATAATGGTCCGCCAGATAAGGCTAGCCGAACTCACACCCGGCGAGCTCAGCTACATGATCAGCCGCGAGGTCGAGGACGAAGGCGCTCGCGTCGTGATCATCGACAGTGTAAACGGCTATCTGATGGCTACACCTCAGGAGCGGTTCCTCACGATGCAGTTTCACGAGCTGCTGTCTTACTTGAATCGCAACGGCGTCTTGAGCATTCTCGTCGTCGGACAGTACGGGCTGATCGGTTCGATGCAGGCCCCGATCGACATGAGCTATCTTGCCGACACAGTTGTCCTGATGCGCTACTTTGAGGCGAGGGGTGAGGTCAGACAAGCGATCTCGGTTTTGAAGAAACGCACCGGCATGCACGAACGGACTATTCGAGAGTTCCGAATTAATAAGGGTGGGATCCAACTAGGTCCACCTCTTGCCGAGTTTCGTGGGGTGTTGACAGGGGTGCCGGTGTTCGAGGGATCGAAAGCGGACCTAATGGAGAAAAAGAACGACGACGGGAAGTAACAAGAAGGTTTTGGAATCGCGGGTACTCT
>DATEOJ010000446.1:0-3108 GCA_035274235.1 Pyrinomonadaceae bacterium | reverse complement strand
TGGTCGTGTCGGCACAAACGGCGTCCGGCCGAAAGCCCGTCCTAACCGGCTCCCTGATCTCGGTCTCGGCAAAGGTAAATCGTAATGGTCCCAAACCACTGATGGTTTATGAGCTCCGGCTTAACCTCCAGCTAAGAAACGATACGAATGAGCCGCTGATCCTGGTCAAGCCGTGGATGGACCTTGTCAGTCGACGCATTGAGTTGGTCGATGGCTATGGCGACGGCGTAAGGCCGTTGCCGTGGATCATACCCGTTAAGGAGCAACTCGAACGCACCAGGGAGTCACTTCGTTCTCTTCCGCCTCCACGGAATAAGTACGACCCTTGGGAAGATCTTGCAAAGGCCCTCGATCGCCCGGATCCACGATATACAGTTGCACTGATATTAGAACCAGGGGCGATCTACGAATTCGGCGAACTCCTCACGATCGAAGACGGCTACAAGTTGGAGATAAACCCTGGGCAGAGCCTTACCGAGGTCGCGACTAATTACCCCATAGCCCTCTTCCCGTCTTTCCGTATCGAGTACACGATGTCTCTAAAGAAGCACCATCCGAACGACGGGTTGCTTCGTGTACTTCAGGAGCGGTGGAAGCCATTCGGACATTTGGTTCTTGACGATGCCGGGGACTTCCGGCTGCGATCAGATCTAATGTTCAATCGCGAAGGACACTAGCCTTCAATTGTAGGTCGCCTTACCGACGGGTATAGTCGGAAAGCATGACTCCGGAAACCGTCTCTTCCGAACAACTATATAAAGGAAAGGTCTTCGACATACGCGTCGATGAGATCCGCGAAGGCGATGTCACCTACAAGCGCGAGATCGTCGTCCATAAAGGCAGCGCAGTGATCATTCCGGTCTTCGAAGACGGGACCGTAGCTCTAGTCAGGCAATACCGGCACGCTGCCGGGAAATATTTGCTCGAGATCTGCGCGGGAACGCTCAACGCTGGCGAGGATCCCGAGGTAGGAGCGATTCGGGAGCTTGAGGAAGAGATCGGTGTCCGAGCGGAGAAGCTCGAGAAGATCACCGAATTCTACGTCTCGCCCGGTTTTTTGACGGAGAAGATGTTCGTCTTTTTGGCGACCGGGCTTACGGAAGTCGGACAGAAGCTTGAGGAAGACGAGCTGCTAACGATCGAACGGCACACCTTCCCTGCCTTGCTGGAAATGATAAAGAAGGGCGGGATCGAGGACGCAAAGACGATCGCCGGGATACAGTTGGCTTCCGTTCGACTTGGCCAATCTTAACGCAGAGACCGCGGGGATCGCTGAGTTTCTGTCTACTGGTCGGGAAAGACTTTCGATGCCGATCTCCGCGATCTCGGCGGTCTCTGCGTTAAACTTGCTGCCCCGAAGGCGACCTCAGTACGGCAAACACCCGAAAACCCCTTACTCAACTTGACCTAACCCACTCCTTTGGATACTCTATCAGTTCGCTTTTTGGCGAAAATAGCTATCAGTGTAGGCACTTATGAGTACTTATTTTCCGAGCGGGAAAGGTTTGGCCGAAAATCGCAAGTGGTATGTCGTTGACGCGGCGGGTAAGACCGTCGGTCGTCTCGCGACTGAAGTCGCACGAATGATCTCGGGTAAGAACAACCCGGCCTGGACGCCCTTTATGGATATGGGCGACCACGTCGTCGTGATCAACGCCCGAAAGGCCGTGTTTACTGGCTCGAAGAACAACGACAAGCTTTATCGCCGCCACACCCTTTACCCGGGTGGTCTTCGCGAAACGACCGTTAAGGAGATGTTCGAGAAGAAGCCGGAGAAGGTTATCGAGCTCGCAGTCAAAGGCATGCTGCCGAAGACGAAGCTCGGTAAGGCGATGGTCAAGAAATTGAAGGTTTACGCCGACGGCGATCATCGCCACACGGCGCAGAAACCAGAGGCAATTGAATTGTAATTTGGGATTGCGGATTTGGGATTTGGGATTTCTTCGGTGCACGAAGCCTAGATAACGAGTCAAAAATCCAAAATCCAAAATCTAAAATCCAAAATTGAGATATGGCAGATATTCAGTATTACGGAACGGGCCGCAGAAAGACTTCGACAGCACGCGTTTACCTGCGTCCTGGCAGCGGTGAGATCACCGTCAACCGCCGTTCTTTCGATTCTTACTTCCCTAACGAAGCTCTTCGGATGATCATCCGTCAGCCGCTTAGCCTGACCGACACGGTCGGCAAGTTCGACATCCTCGTGAATGTCGATGGCGGCGGTACGGCTGGGCAGGCCGGAGCAGTTCGTCACGGTATCACTCGTGCGTTGATGGAATTCAACGCCGACCTCCGCCCGAGCTTGAAGAAGGCCGGCCTGGTTACACGTGATCCGCGTCAGAAAGAACGTAAGAAGTACGGACAGAAGGGCGCACGTAAGCGGTTCCAGTTCTCGAAACGTTAAGAACGGACTTCGGTCTTGGGCCTTCGGTTTTCGAAGACCCAAGGCGGAAGACCGAAAACCATTAGCGAGATCCTTTGGTTATTCGACGATCTCGCTGAGTACATAAACCAAGGAGATAAAGTTTTGGCTACAGTTACGATGAAAGAACTCTTGGAAGCAGGAGTTCACTTTGGTCACCAGGTCCGCCGTTGGAATCCCAAGATGAAGGAATACATCTTCGGTGAACGCAACGGCATTTATATTATCGACCTTCAGAAAACCCAGAAGTTATTCCGCGATGCTCTCAACTACGTCACCGAATCGCTGACCGAGCGTCCCAACCAGAAGATCCTTTTCGTCGGTACGAAGCGTCAGGCACAGGATGCGATCAAAGAGGAAGCCGAACGCTGCGGACAGTTCTACGTGAACAACCGTTGGCTCGGTGGTCTTTTGACGAACTACCAGACGGTCCAGAAGTCGATCGCGAAACTGAAAGAGATCGAGACGATGCGTGAAGACGGTCGTTTCGAGATGCTCACCAAGAAAGAGCGTCTGAAACTCGATCGCGAGCACGCGGGTCTGATGAAGAACCTCGCGGGTATCAAGGACATGGGTGGTGCACCCGACATGATGTTTGTCATCGACGTTCGCAAGGAAGACATCGCGGTCAAAGAAGCGAATCGTCTCGGCATCCCGATCGTTGCGGTTGTCGATACAAACTGCTC
>DATEOJ010000445.1:0-2949 GCA_035274235.1 Pyrinomonadaceae bacterium | reverse complement strand
CGATCCTCGACTCGCACGAGATCGCATCGTTCTCTTACTCGCTGACGCCCAGCCGTCGCGGGCATTATGAGTTTGGCCGGACCGCGGTCCGCTTTCGATCTCGTCTGGGTCTTGTTTGGTGTCAGTCTGAGATCGGCGAACCGCAATACGTAAAGGTCTATCCGAACATGCGTCGTGCACGCGAGATCGAGTTACGAGCACTCGGCGCGCGTTCGTTCCTTGCGATCCAACGACGTGCCGTACGTCGCGGTGAAGGGCGCGAGTTCGAGTCAATGCGAGATTACGTACGCGGCGACGAGCTGCGTCACATCTCGTGGACGGCAACGGCGCGACGCAATCGACTAACGACGCGTCAGTATCAGATCGAACGTGATCAGACCGTCATGATCGCTCTCGACGGCGGGCGTCTGATGACAGGCCGCATCGACGACGAGACAAAGTTCGACACAGCGATACACGCATCGTTGGCTCTGATGTCAGCGTGCGGTCGTGCAGGAGACAACTGCGGTATCGCGGTGTTTGGCCGTCGAGTTAAAAAGTATCTGCCGCCGAAGCGCGGCCTCGAACACATGGATGGCGTGCTCGAAGCGCTGCATGACATGGAACCCGAGTTGATCGAACCGTCTTACGCGCGTGCATTTCAGTTCATCGCTTCGAGTTCAAAGAAACGCGCGTTCGTCGTGATACTCACCGATCTCGTCGACAAGGAGAGTTCGAAGGAGTTGATCAACTCGCTAAAGCTCCTCCGGCCGCGCCACTTGCCACTGGTCGTCACGATCGGCGACCGCGATCTCAATGTGACAGTCAGTAAAGCGCCGGAAGGAATCAAAGAAGTGTTCGTCCAATCGGCTGCGGAGGAGATCATTCATCAACGCGAGCAGGCGTTGCGGTTGGTCGAGTCTCTCGGAGGATTGGCGCTAGATGTGACGACCGCTACGTTGGGTCCGAAGTTGTTGGAGACTTATTTGAGAGTGAAGGAGAGAGGCTTGCTGTAGATTTTGGATTTTGGATTTTGGATTCTGTATTGACTCTCGGTTTCCGTCCGTCGACCAGGATTATGCTCCAGTCTGGCTTTTCGGGCTTCGCCCGCATGATGAGCGGAAAGGCTTTGCCTTTCCGCAGACCGCCTACATGACACGAGGCTATGCCTCGAGCTGCGGCATAGCCGCAAAGAGGTTAATGCAGAACGGAGAGGCAAAAGCCTATGACGTCACCTTGGAACAAAATCTCCTCCACGCACCTCTAAGAACTGGAACCGTTCCACGAATTGCATGAAGCCATGACATATCGCCCGCTCATTCTCGGTTTGTTTCTTTTGGTATCGACTTCGGCCGCACTCGGGTGCATAAATCCGATTGGCAGCAGCACCATCGGCGGGCCGATCTCGATCGATGGACTTAACGCCGAAGAATCCCTTACGCGGATACTAACGCACCCCGGAAAAGCATACTGGCTTCAGATACTGGCTAAGTTAAAGATCGAGGAAACACCCTCGAATAGATACGACAGAACAACGAACAAGACCAATACCGCGGTTGCAATGCTCCATCTCGGTATGGTCGGGAAAGCAATTAAGATTCTCGAGGAAATCGAACGGACCGATCCGGGACGTTATTACACAGCAGCTAACTTGGGCACGGCGTACGAGCTAAACGGCGAGGACGCGAAAGCTCTTGAATGGATACGGGAAGGAATCACGCGAAACGCGGACGCTCACAATGGCAGCGAATGGCTCCATGTGAAGATCCTCGAAGCCAAGTTGTCTCTTGCGAAAGATCCCAACTGGCTCACTAATAATTCGGTGATCGGCGTTCACCGCATATCCAATGAGCAGCTATTAATGACGGGAGACGTGACGGCCGGCAATCTCGGACGGCCGATCGATCTCAACCTAGTAGAGAAGGCGCTTATCTATCAGCTTCATGAGCGACTCGAGTTCATCGAAGCGCCAGAAGGTGTAGTGGCTAACCTTCTTTACGATCTCAGTCGAATATTGGCGCGAACGCGCGGTCCCGAACACGCCACGATTGTCAGAGCGTTTGCGCAATCGTACGGTCCTGACCTCATGCCGTGGGCGATCCCGGACCCGCCGCTTCCTGCCGTAACGCTTCCCCCGCGGCCGCTGAGCGCGTACTGGATGGCCGGTGGCGTAGTACTACTAATTGCCTTCGGAGGAGTCGTGATCCTGCTTCAGAGGCGACGGCAGACCTGAGTCATACGTTAGGAACGCATCACGTCGCTGTCACACCAACCAAACTCTCACAACCCCTCCACGCCCACTTCTCTTCTGGACGCAGACTGAACATGCGTGCCTTACATCCACAACATCGACCCGGTTATCGGAACGATCTTCGGCGTTCACCTTTGGTGGTACGGACTGAGCTACACGCTTGGGTTCTTTAACGCGTTCAAGTTCATCGACCGACGACGGTCAAATCTGCGACTCACCGAAACGCAGGTCTATGATCTCGCGATCTTGATCACTATCGGCGTGCTCATCGGCGGACGCGCGGTCGAGGTGATCTTCTATGAATGGGACTTCTACCGCGAGAACCTGAAACTGATCCCGGCCTATTGGCTCGGCGGGATGGCGAGTCACGGGTTGCTCATCGGTGGACTCGTCGCCGTCTGGATCTTTTGCCGTATCACTGGGAAACCGTTTTTGATGATGACCGACTTGCTTGCCGCGCCGGCGTCCTTCATCTTGGGTGTCGGTCGTATCGGAAACTTTATTGACGGTCAGATACTCGGCAGTGTGACGACCGTACCTTGGTCGGTGAAGTTTCCGGACGCCGAAGGATTCCGACATCCGGTGGTTCTCTACGACGGGATCAAGAACCTGTTGATCATCCCGATCTTGCTCTTCGTCGCAAAACGAAATCCGCCGCCGGGATTCGTGACCGGATTCTTTCTATTCCTCTATTCATGCCTTCGAATTCCAATCGATGT
>DATEOJ010000444.1:0-4959 GCA_035274235.1 Pyrinomonadaceae bacterium | reverse complement strand
CGCGCCGTGTTGAATCAGAAGATGCTAAACACGATGTCTAACGATGCGCGGATCCGATATCTAAGCGCTCGCTCGCGGATCGCTTCGAACTCGCCGATGGGTTCGCTGGTAAGGAAGTCGATGGATTTCGAACGAGCGTTCGTGAAAGCCGGCGGTTTACTGATCGCGGGTTTAGATCCAACCGGCAATGGCGGAGTTGTCGCGGGCTTCGGCGATCATCGCCAAGTAGAGCTGCTGGTGATAGCCGGCTTTACTCCGGTCGAGGCGATAAAGATCGCAAGCTTCAACGGAGCAAAGTATCTCGGTCGCGACTCGCAGATCGGTTCGATCGGGATCGGCAAAGCCGCCGACCTGATGATCGTGAAAGGTAATCCGGCCGCGAATATTTATGACATCGAAAACGTCGAGATCGTCTTCAAGGACGGCGTCGGATACGATTCGGAGAAATTGATCCAGTCTGTGACCGGGTTGGTTGGGGTCCGGTAGCGTAGAGCAGGCATTTCTCCTCAACCAGCCGCCAACCGATTTGATTCCGAATTTCAGCGACCTGCGTAGAACAGGCATTCCAGCCTGTCGTGTTCAACCGTCGTCAACCCATTCCATTCCGAATTTTCAGCGGCCCGCGTAGGACAGGCATCCCTGCCTGTCCTCCTCAACATTTCCGAGTTAGGTTAAACTCCGAAGCCTAACCGAGGACGGCCTAAGACCATATCTTCTTCCCGAAGTTGATTTGAAATCTGGAAACGTAATCGAGGACAGGCAGGAATGCCTGTCCTACGCAGGCCGCCGAAATTCGGGAACGAACCAATTGGCGAGTTGTCGACGAGCCACGGGCACGAATGCTGTCCTAGGCTTCTTCTACTATCGTTTCAAACAACCCCCTTTTTTCGTCCGTTACGGAGATGGAGTCGATATCCTGTCGTTTTCTGCGCAAATTAAAGATACGTGCGAGCGAGGCTAAACAGGAGAATAAGAACAAAGAGGATGAGGGTACCGATTATTTGAGTGCGGGAGAATCTCATTTGCCGGTCAGGATACCACAGGATTTAACGTGGTGATCGCGGAGATCGCGGAGGATGCAGCACACAGACCTGAAACTAAATGACACTCACCCGACCACGGCAAGAGCTAAGATCACCTCCGCGATCTCCGCGATCTCTGCGTTAGATCCGAACCGCAATATTGAACCAAGCGACCCGTCGTGTTTCTAGCGTAAATCGTATAAACTTCTCACCACTCGAGACATTGAACTAGTAGAACCGCCCCATAAGGATTCGAACTATGTCTATCATCGTCTGCCGACCTAAGAGCCTTCCGCTCGATAAACTCGTCGCCGCCGAGCGACGTGCGATCGAAATAAATCCCGATAACGAATTTGAAGCGCGGACCGTCGAACGAACCCCGACCGGTCGCCGCGGCGGTGAGCGGCGAATAGTGGTGGTCGTCGCACGCAAGTGGCCGGCGAGCGGGGTGCGTCTAAGCGTCTCGTTCCTCGACAATCCCTCGACCTCGCTCCGTTCGCGAATTCTCAAACACATGAACGCCTGGGGTCAGCACGCGAACGTACTCTTTTCTGAAACGAAGGGAGTCGGCAAGGTGCGGATCGCGCGTCTTGATTCGCCCGATGAAATATCCGGCTACTGGTCGTACGTCGGGACCGAGATTCTCGACGTCGACGACGTGAACGAGCCGACAATGAATCTCGACAGTTTCACGATGAAAGTCTCGGAGTCGGAATTCCGACGTGTCGTTCGTCACGAGGCGGGTCACACACTCGGATTCGATCACGAACACATGCGAAGCGAGATCGTGAACCGCATCGATCGCAAGAAGGCATATGCGTTCTACGACAAGGACCAGGGTTGGAGTAAGAAGGAAGTCGACGAGCAGGTTCTGACGCCGCTGGCCAAGCGAACGATCATGGGCACGACGGAGGCTGATCCGACGTCGATCATGTGCTACCAGCTACCGGGAAAGATCATGAAGGACGGCAAGGCCGTTCCCGGCGGTGCGGACATTAACCCAAAGGATTTTGAGTTCGCTGCGAGAATTTACCCGAAGAAGAAACGCGGCGAGATCGGATCATCAACCGAAGAAAGGCGCGAGCTACCTCCGCCGCTCCCCGACACTCCGCCGACCGCCAGCGAATCCAGCAACATGTTTGAAGTCGTCGTGATGGGCGAGTTTCATCCCGACTGCGTCGGGAATCAGCCGAAAGCGATGCCGAAGTTCGCACAGGTCTTTGCGAGTTACTGCGGAGCTCGCGTCACATCGGTGATGCGACTTCGGGCGGACAAAGGCGGAAAGAACAAGACGATGTTTCGGCAGATCATCGACGTCCACGAGCAGATCAAAGATTACACAAACGGACAAACCGGAACGCTGCCCGACGACGACGAGATGATCGAGTTCGGGACGAACTTGTTCGACACGTTGTTCCAGGGTGATGTCCGACGCCTTTACGACGAGGCCCGCACGCGGCAGCGCGGAAAGTTGGATCTCGTCCTGACGTCGATGATCCCGTGGATCGCCGAGAAACCGTGGGAGTTCGCGTACGACAAAGGTCGTGAGAGTTTTCTCGCGACCGAAGAGATCAACTTTGTCCGCAATGTGCTGACGAGCGTTCCCGCCGATCCGGTCGAGCAGCCAAAGGATGGGCGGCCGTTGCGCATTCTCGTTGTTTCGGCTCAGCCGGTGGGTTTCGGAATGCTGTCGATCGATCAGGAAGAGAAAGTGATCGAACGCGGTTTCGAGGCTCTGGTCGACGCGGGGCTCGTCGAGATCAAGACCCTACCTCGAGCTACGCCGTCGATGATCCAGGACCACTTGATGAGCGAAAGTTACAACGTCGTGCATTTCATCGGTCACGGCGTGTATGACGAGAAGGCGGGCGAGGGACGTCTGATCTTTGTGGATGAAAGCGGCGGTGAGTATAGCTTGGGCGAGCGTTCGGTGCGAGAGATCTTTCGCGGACGAGGACTGAGTCTCGTCTTTCTCAACTCATGCGAGAGCGGCCGCGGCGGCAAAGGTGCGGAGTTCAACAAGGGAATCGCGCAGTCTCTGGTCGCACGCGGTCTGCCGGCGTTGGTGGCGAATCAGTACAGCGTTCTCGATTCATCGGCCACTTCGTTCGCACAGCATTTCTATTGGTGCCTCGCGCAGGGAATGTCGATCGGACAGTCTGCACGCGAGGCGCGGATCGCCGTTAATTATCTCTTGCATGGAGAACCGATCGACTGGGCAGTACCGGTCGTATACGCTCGCAACCCCAACGCGGCGCTTTGTCGACGGCCCGATACAACGACGAGAAAACCGGCGGCGAGTGTGGCGCGAGCCGCCCGTCGTGCGACCGCGGGTCACACAACGCGGATCGCGGCATGGGACATGGACGAAGTCTTCCCTGCACTCGGAAAAACTCTCGAGGCAATGAACCGTTCGCAAGGCGTCTTCGGTTTTGAGTTGGCGAACCTATCCGTGCCGCTCGGCGTTTGGGCGTTCGATAAGCAACACGACAAACAATATCTTTGGGCTGAACATCTGGCCGATCGGCTGCAGCGAATGCCGATGGAGTTGGGCGTCGAGGTGCTGGTGTGTATAACGCGTCAGTGGCTCCGCGACGACGACTATTTGAACTTGTACACGTGGTGGCCCGCCGCAAAGACACCGCCGATCATCATCTACTCGGTAGCCGGCTTCGACCACATTTCGGCCGAAGGTCCGGAGACGGATCGCGCGCTTGCGAATGCAGCCGTGTCCGGACTCGCGGGATTTTTCGGTGACATCGGTTCGCATCGTCGCCCGCCGAAGAACTGCCCGTTGGCATTCAACGAGGAGCGGGATGAGCGAGGGATAACCGAGCAGCTAAAGTTCGACGCAGCGTGTCGGAAGATGTTGAAGCCAAAGCTGGGCGGAAAGCTTGAGGCATTAGAGGCCTTGTTGAAAACGTTCTAGCCGATCGACACGCGGATATTTCGGTGAGTGCGATGGTCGAGGCGCAGGCGGTACTGCCACGCGTATACACAGAACCGAATTACATAAACGAGAACTATGCCAACTAAAAAGAAAACACCAAAGACCGACATCAACATTCGTGCGGCGATGGCGATCGGAAAAACCGCGGGAGCAAAAGCCGTCGCACTCCGGCAGAAGCAACAACGCAAACGTGCTGCCCTCGAGGACGCATTGCCGAAGCGTCGACGAGCTCCCGGTCCACCCAGACGTTTACCGTCGATAACTCGCGCGTTCTTTGGTAAACGAGAATCGATCGGGGTGCTTCTCGCGGAAGGCGACTCGTGGTTCGACTACCCGGGCAAGGACATCCTCGCGCTACTCGAAGACGAGCATCTCTATGACGTGAAGTCCGTCGCGCATATGGGCGACTGCGTCGAGGATATGGCGCATTCGGATGGACAGCTCATCGAGTTCACGCGGCGGCTTGAGAAATTGCTTGGCGAAGGAAAGATCCCGCGTGCGATCTTGCTCTCGGGCGGCGGAAACGACATCGCAGGCGATGAGTTCTCGATCCTTCTAAATCACGCGGCGTCGAGTCTGCCGCCGTTTAACGAGAACATCGTGAGCGGCGTGATCGACATTCGTCTGAAGGAGGCGTACGTGACGATTCTTAGCTCACTTACGGAGGTTTCGAAGAAGTATCTGGGCAAACCGCTGCCGATCGTCATTCACGGATACGACCATCCGTTTCCTGACGGACGAGGATTCATGGGCGGTTGGTGGAAACTTCCGGGGCCGTGGTTAAAGCCCGGGTTTGAAAGGAAGGGCTACTCGAATCTCGCGACGAATACGGAGTTGGTTGCGGAATTGATCGACCGGTTCAACGCGATGCTTGCTACCGTGACGGCGATCCCGGCATTCGCTCATGTTCACTATCTAGACCTCCGCGGGACCCTCAAGCCTAACAAGAAGGATTGGGCAAATGAGTTACATCCGAGTCCGAGTGGA
>DATEOJ010000443.1:0-3523 GCA_035274235.1 Pyrinomonadaceae bacterium | reverse complement strand
CTCGCCCCCATTGGATCTGTTTTAGTTGTCTTCGTGTGCTTTGGAAGCGTTCTCTCGCAGGCCTCCACCGGAACAATTTCCGGAACAGTAGCGGATCAAAACAACGCTGTCGTCGCTGGCGCAACGGTTACTGTAAAGAATCCGGCGACCGGTTTCACGCGCTCCGCCGTTTCCAATTCCACCGGCAACTACCGATTAGAAAATCTTCCGATCGGATCATACCAGCTGACGGTCGAGGCCCCGAACTTTTCGAGATATGTCCAACATGGAATCACCGTAGCCGTCAACCAAGACGCGGTCGTGGATGCCCCTTTGAAAGCAGGAACGATCGACGCGGTTGTTACTGTCAACGGAAACGCATCGTTACTGAATACCTCGACCGCTGAGGTTAGTACACGTTTCGACGAACGGCGATTGTCGGAGCTGCCGACAGCGCCGAACCGAAATCTATACGATGTGCTTCAGTCGGTGCCCGGTGTTAGTCAGCTCGGCCCGGGTCAGGCAGCTTTCGCGACCGGCGTAAGCATTTCGGTGAACGGCGGACGTCTTCGCTCAAACAGTTTCTTGCTGGACGGGCAGGATATGAACGACCCGACCTTCACAGGCGGAGAGGTCGCGCTGAACAATCCTGACGCGATCCAGGAGGTGCGGATAATCACGAATCAGTTTCGGGCCGAGTACGGCCGCAATGCGAGCTCGATCGTGAATTTTGTCGGCAAGTCCGGAACGAATGATTATCACGGTTCATTGTTCTGGTACCACAACAACGAATACTTGAACGCTTGCAATAATCTCGACAAGCTTGCGACCGGAGCCCCGACCGGTTTCTGCAATAGGAACGCCGCGACGGATGCACGGAAGCGAGCACCGTTTCGACGCGAGAATCAAATCGGGTTTACTTTAGGCGGGCCCCTCACCGTTCCATGGTTTGGCAATGCCGGCGATCCACTTCTTTGGAGAGGTACCGACAAAACATTCATCTTCGGTGACTACCAGCGATGGTCTGATCGAGAGCTAGTCTCCGGCCCGACATTGAGATTCGCGCCAACAACAGCCGGACGCGCGGTCTTACAGTCCGTTGCTGCAAATCGTCCGCAGGTCCAGGCACTTCTCGACTTTGTACCCGCAGGGATCCCGAATGGCACGTCCATGGAGTTTGCATTAGATATGCAGTCGCCCAAAACGGTAGAGCTGGGTGATTTCACCGGCTCGGCCTCATCCGAATTCGATGACCACCAGGGCTCGGTGCGGATCGATCATCGGTTCAATGACAAGAATCTCGTTTACGCCCGATACCGGTTTGATTCGCAAGACTCGTCTGGGAACGGCCAGGTGACGCCGCCTCGGCTCACCTCACTAAGCAGAGTCAGATCGGGCGCCTTCGTCGTCGTCCTGAACAGCAGCCTAACGAGTAAGTTGTTTAATGAGATACGACTTGCGTGGACACGATTGAACTCCAGCGGCGAGGCTGAATATCCATCAGCCAAGACTATTCCTTCGATAGCGATACCGACAATGGGAATGGCGGGTTCAAACGCGGGGGGAGCACGGACCGCCATCGGCTTTCCTCCGAACCAGCCTGGATTCCGAGAGCATGATACTTACCAGCTCAGCGACGCCCTTTCCTATGTCACCGGTAATCACAGCATGAAGTTTGGCGTTGAAGTTCGTCGCACTGACGCTAGGCTTCTTGGCATCCTGAATCAACGGGGAACGCTGAGCTACGCATCTCTTTCAACGTTCGTCAACGACCGCGCGATGTTGGCGACGAAGAGCTTCGTGTTGGCAGGCGGTGAAAGTGTGGGCTTTTATAGGTGGCATGAATTCTACGTATTTGCTCAAGATGAATGGCGGGTACGAAATGATCTGACGGTGACTTTCGGGCTTCGATACGAGTATCCGGGTGACACCTTCAGCTACCTGAAGCGACTGAACGAGCGGAACGTGGCTGCCAACGGTAACGACCCGGCATTCCGTCTCGATCCGGTCCCGACAACGGACACAAATAATTTCATGCCCCGGATCGGTTTCAACTGGCATCCGCACACTCGAAGAAGCGGCATCATCGGATTCGTAACGGGCGTAGACAAGCTCGTAATCCGCGGAGGGTACGCACGAACGTATGATCCGAATTTCACGAACATCCACGTCAACATGGCGCTCTCGTTCCCGTTCGTCGCCACGCAGAGCTTCTTACCAACCAACGCATTCGCCACAGTTCAAGGAGCTACATCACCGAACCTTGCGCAGCCGGGTCGTTTTTCCAAGACTATAGTTTCTAAAGATCTCCACGCCGGCGCTACCGATCAATTTTCCCTGGAGATGCAGCGCGAGCTGGTGGAAGATGTCGTGATAAAGATCGGGTACATTCGAACGCGCGGGACCGGACTTTTACAAACTGTAGACGGGAATCCATGCAAGATCACCGCGAACAGTTGTTTGCCTCCGAACTTCGGAAATCGGGTAAATCCAAATCTCGAATTGGTCACGCTGATCACAAATTCCGCCAGCTCGACCTACGACGCGCTTCAGTTGAGTCTGACAAAACGCCTGAGCAACAATTTCAGTGGCGGCTTGCATTACACCTGGAGCTCGTTCATTGACGACGCATCGGACGTCTTCAATCCTTCCGCGTCGGAGAACGCCCGCGCACAGAATTCCTTCGATCGCCGCGCCGAGCGGGCGCGTTCGGCGTACGATCGTCCGCACCGGTTGACCGGAAATTTTGTGTACCAGCTTCCGTTTTATGAACAGCAGCGAGGAGTTGAAGGGCGCGTTCTTGGCGGCTGGCAGATCAATTCATTCTTTACATTTCAAAGCGGGGCTCCGTTCACGGTCTTGCTCGGCATCGACCAATTCGGGACCGGGAATCCTATCCGACCGAACTTAAACACGACCTTAGACCTGTCGAACATGACAATCAGCGAGATCCGCTCTGCCGGATGGCATAGCTTTTTTGGTAATCTCGCCCCTGGGCAGCGAGTTGGAAACGCAGGCCGAAATATTCTGCGTGCAGATGGCGTCCGTATTGTCGATTTCGGGATCATCAAGAACACAAGGGTTACCCAATCGGTTCATTTTCAACTGAGGGCCGACATCTTCAATTCCCTCAACCATCGAAATTTTGGCATCCCCAACGGAAACCGTAGCTCAGGATCGAGTTTCCTTGACCAATGGGCAACCAATGGCGGGAACCGGCGAATCATTCTCGGCGCAAGGTTGGTTTTTTAGCGTTGAGTTCGAGAGAGGGTTGCGGTCAGTACGCCAGCGGAGGACCATGAAATCTTAAAAGGATAGAGGAGATAAAGGGGCTGTCGCAAAATCTCCTTCATTTCTCATCCCTGCCAATGGTTTTCTTTCTTCATTATCAACTTCCCGATCGCGTGCAAGTCCATGTTCGGGGTGCTCTCTGCACTCGGGCAGTTGGTGAGTATCGGAACTTTGTTCGCGTTCGTGATCGTGTCGATCGGTGTGATCGTGTTGCGTCGCACGCGACCCGATCTTCCACGGCCGTTCAAGGTTC
>DATEOJ010000442.1:0-3507 GCA_035274235.1 Pyrinomonadaceae bacterium | reverse complement strand
GCTGGGTACCGGTCTCTTTCGCCTGTCGCTGCACGCGAAGATCGGGTTGGAACCAGATTCCGAGACCGAGGTTGTTCACCTGCTGCATCATCCACCAACGGACATCGCCAACGGTCGTCTTGCCGGGTTTGATGACTTCGTTAGAGAACGCACGTCGAGTGATGATATCGGTCGCAAGGACGGCTTGACGATAGTGGTCGAGTTCTTCCGGCAGACGCGTATCGAAGTAATCGCTCAGAAGCTTGGCTGCAGACACGAACTTCTTCTCGTTCTCGGAACCGAGGATCTCGACGAGGTTCTTGTAACCGTCGTAGGTCAACCCATTCATCTGTCCGCGCCCGCCGCCCATATTTAGCGCGATAGTCTTTGGATTGCGTTCATCGACGATCTTTTTTAACGTCGCTCCGATCTCGTTTCTGTTAGGACTGAGAACCGTGTAGTGATTCTTCATCCGTTCTTCCAGATAGCGAACGATCGCGTAGCGTTCCAGCTTGCCGCCGCGATCGACGAAGACAAAAAAGTCGCGTCGTCCATTTATCGGAACGGCGGGTACGATGTGCTCGGTGACCGGATCAGGGTGAAACTCTTCGTTCACGACGATCCACATATCGATGCCTTGCTTCTGCATCATGGGAAGGAGCATCGTGTCGAGTCGTTTCTTCAGCCACGACTCGCGGACGTCTTCCTGCTCGCGTTGCGAAAGCAATTTCGGCATTGCGGGGATCGGTTCGTTGGATTTGTTCTGTGCCGGCGAAGTTACAGCGAAAAATAGTATTAGTGCGGCGATTGTGAGTTGCTTCATCTTGATTGTTGGAGTTGTTGTGCCTTCCGCGTCAAACCTTGAGTTTGACGATACGATAAGGACAAACTGAAGTTTGTCATCCCTGTCGGGGACTTCGCGCAAGTTTCGTCGAAGTGCTACACTTTTCGTTCGGATTTAACGACCTGAATTTTATCATACGCAACAATTTAACGAGGTAATTAACCACTGTGATCGACTTTCAATTATCAGAAGAACACGAGGCATTACAGAAGACCGTCCGCGAGTTTTGCGCGGGTGAGGTCGCGCCTCACATAAAAGAGTGGGACGAGAAATCGCATTTTGAACCGGCCGTTTTTGAGAAGATGGCCGAGCTCGGTTTGCTCGGGGTTTGTATACCGGAGCAATACGGCGGAGCGGGCTTCGACTACATCTCGCTAGGTCTGGTTTGTGAAGAGCTCGAGGCATGCGACACGTTCCTTCGCGTCGCGATGTCGGTGCACGTCGGGCTCAACAGCCTGAGTGTCTACTCGTGGGGAACGGAAGAGCAGAAACAGAAGTATCTGGTCCCGCAGGCGAAGGGCGAGAAGATCGCGACTTTCGGACTCACCGAACCGAACGCCGGTTCCGACGTCGTCGGCATGCGGTCGTATGCGCGTCGTGATGGTGACGACTGGATCCTCAACGGCGAGAAGATGTGGATCTCGCTCGCCGATGTTGCCGATCACTTCCTGTTCTTCTGTTGGACCGATCAAGAGAAACAAAAGGTCCGCGATCACAGCGGCATCTCGTGCTTTATCGTCGAACGCACGATGCCCGGATTTTCCAGCGGAACGATCCACGGCAAGCTAGGTATCAAGGCGGGCAACACCGGTTACTTCTCGCTGCAGGACGTTCGCGTCCCGGCGTCGAACATGCTCGGTCAGGAAGGCGAGGGTTTCAAGATCGCGATGTTCTCGCTTGAGAACGGCCGTTACACCGTTGCGTCAGGTGCGACTGGTGTTATTCGCGCATCGCGTGACGCGTCGGTAGCCTACGCAAACACCCGCGAGGTTCAGGGTCAGAAGATCGGAAGCTTCCAGCTCGTCAAACAAAAGATCGCCGATATGGAAGCCGACTATCAGATGTCGCACATGCTCTGGCTGAAGTGTGGTTGGTTGAAGAATGAAGGTCTGCCTTCGGCAAAGGCCGCGAGTCTTGCGAAGTGGCAGGCGACAACGCGTTCCGAAACAGCGGCGTCGATGGCGATCGAGGTCCACGGTGCAAACGGTTATACGAACGATTATCCGGTCGAGCGCTACTTGCGAAACTGCAAGGCCGCGGTGATCTACGAAGGGACTCGCGATATTCACACGCTCATGCAGGCTGACTGGGCGCTGGGTTTGAAAAAGGAAAAAGCGGCCCGCGTAATACTGCCGCCATACAAGTCGTCAGAAGCTAAGGGCGCGTAAAACGGGCTGTTAGCCCGTTTAAGTCAGAACCGGGAGCGGTAGCGACCGGGCTTCCCTCAACCCACCGATGGCAAGGGAAACCCAGTCGCTACCGCTCCCGGTTCTGACTTAGACGCCGCTAACAGCCCGTCGTGCGTCTGCCTAATTATTTCACGCCCGGGCTCGGGACTTCGTTAGACACCTTCCAGACGTTGTCTTCTTTTACAAAGACCACCTTCGTCCAGTTTACGTACGAACCGCCCTTCACTTCGGCGGTGCCTTTGTTGCCGCTGATCGTTTCGTTACGAACTTCCATCTTTCCTTCGGGAAGTTTATCGAACTCGCTCAAGAACGCGACGATGTCGGTCTTCTTCTCATCCTTCATGTCGGACTCCACCGACTTCAGGAACTGGCTCTCCATCACCTTCTTCACTCCGGCGGCATCTTTGCGCTTGAGAGCGTCGTAGTAGGCGTTGATCGACGGGCCAAGGGTTGGAGCGTCGTTTGTAGTCGGAGCCTCGGGTGCCTTGGTCGTGCCGAGAGCGTTCGAATCATTCGCCGTTGCGTTCGCGTTTGACGTCACGTTCGCGTTCGACGTGTTGGTGTTCGGCGTACTGCCACCGTCGCCGCAAGCGGCGACGAAGATCGCAACGAGTAAAATAAAACCCAGTGTTGTGTTTCTCATATAGATGACGATGCGTTTCCGTCGGAATTAAAGTCCAAAGTATAATCAATCGAAAGAACATGGACAAAACGAACCGGACCGAGTTCCGCCGCGTCTTCTTGCTCGAGGCACTGCCCGAGCCCCTGACGCGGGCGAGCGCTCACATACAAATATTCGACAACTACATCGACGGAACGCGGCTGCGGATCCGATCGGTTCGCGATCCGCAGACGTCTGGTTGGACGAGAATCCTGCAGCAGCGCTTTTCGGCGAACAAGGAAGATCTATCGGCTCTGAAGGTAGCGGAGATTCACCTGAATGACGAGGAGCACGCACGGCTCGAACACCTGGAAGGCGAGGAGATTCGGAAGAATCGATACTTTCACGAGTTCGACGGTCGGATGTTCGCGTTCGATGTTTACCTGGGTCCGCTGTGGGGAGTGAATACTGCGCGTGTGGAATTGGAATCAGCCGAGGACCTTGAACGCTTCGAACCACCGCCATGGATCTTTCTCGAGGTTACGAGCGATGAGTTCTTCCTTGGCGACAATTTAGTGAAGGTAAAGTTCGACGCGGTGCGCGAGCATCTCGCGAGTTTTAGCTCACAGATCAGTGCGGCGGTTGCGGGGGATGAATAAAAGATCCGTCTTGCC
>DATEOJ010000441.1:0-7480 GCA_035274235.1 Pyrinomonadaceae bacterium | reverse complement strand
GAATTCTGTATTTGTAATGAAGATCAAGGTCCTCCCGGAAAATCTTGCGAATCAGATCGCCGCCGGTGAAGTGGTCGAACGGCCCGCGTCTGTCGTCAAGGAGCTGGTCGAGAACTCGATCGACGCTGGTGCGAGTCGCGTCGAGATCGATGTCGAGCTTGGCGGTAGACGTCTGATGCGTGTCTCCGACGACGGGATCGGCATGATTCGGGACGACGCGGTCCTTGCGTTCGAACGTCACGCAACATCGAAGATCTACACGCTCGAAGATCTCGCCGCGATCGGGACACTCGGGTTCCGCGGAGAAGCGCTCGCATCGATCGCATCGGTCGCGAAGGTTGAGCTTACGACGAAGGTTGAAAGCGAATCCGCCGCTACGAGAGTTAACGTCGAAGGTGGGCGGTTGATCGATGTGAAGGACGCCGCGAGGGCGACGGGAACGACTATCTCGGTCCGCGACCTTTTCTTTAACACACCCGCACGTCGCAAGTTCATGCGGTCCGAAGCGACGGAGAATTATCACCTCACGACCATCGTCACGCATTACGCTCTCGCACACCCGGAGATCGCGTTTCGCTTTACGAGTAACGGCAGGGAAGTCATCAACGTCTCGCCCGCCCGGGATCTTCGCGAGCGTGCGTTTCAGATCTTTGGTGGAGGACTGCTTGAAAGTCTACTGCCGGTTTCCGGCGGGCGCGATTACATCGCAAAGGTTTCAGGATTCATTTCCGCTCCGCGTGAACGACGCACGACGCGCGACGCACAGTATTTTTTTATTAACCAACGCTTTGTCCGCGATAAGACGATCGCCGGCGGTCTGCTCGAAGGATATCGTTCCGTGCTTCCGCACGGAGTGTACCCGGTAGCGTTCCTTTTCCTCGATGTCCCGCTCGAAGAGATCGATGTTAATGTTCATCCGGCTAAGACCGAGGTGCGTTTCCGGCGGACCGAAGCAGTCAAGGATGTGATCGCTCAAGCGATCCGCGAGTCGCTGGCGAAAGCCGGGATCGAAACGGAACGTCAACGCTCCGGAGAATTTGCCGCTGCCGCGACGGCGTCGCCCATCGAGCAACGCGTTACGACGGAGCAGCCGGCGATAGACTTCCTTCAGCCCGTCGAAACACCGGTTGAGCTTGTCGCACGCGAGGTGTCGACGGTGATCGAACCGCCCGTAGAAGTCGGGACGCAGGCTCCGACTGAGGATGTAAGTGCTGCGTTCGCAGATGATTTCGTCCTCGAGGCTCTAGAGCGTGAGCTCATCGACTCGGATTCGAGGCCACCTTACGAGCCGGTTGAGCTTCCTCCTACGAATTCCGCGGAACGACTTGTGAAATCGGCAGAAGTCGTCGATGTTGCCGCGCACAAGATCCGGCCGATCGCTCAGCTGCACGACAGTTTCATCATTGCAGTCGACGATGAGGGGATGTTGCTCATCGATCAGCATGTCGCACACGAGCGGATCCTGTTCGACAAGTTTCGAAAGAGTGAGACCGAACGGCGCATCGAGTCGCAGAACCTACTGCTGCCCGAGACGATCGATCTCACACCGGCGCAGTCGGAGGCGTTCGGACTGATCGAACACGATCTTGAGGCACTTGGTTTCGGCGTGATGAAACTTTCCGGCCGTACGATCGCGATCAAATCCATCCCGACGGATCTTCCGCCGTCCGAAGCACGAAACCTTTTTGCCGAGATACTTGATCACATCGAACTCGACAAACGCGGTTCGGCAAAGCAGACACTTCGCGACGACATCGCTGCGAGCCTTGCTTGCAAAGCAGCCGTCAAGATCAACATGAAGCTGACGCCGGAAAAAATGCAATGGTTGATCGACCGTCTGCTTGTGACGTCCTCGCCCACGACTTGTCCGCACGGCCGTCCTGTCATCCTTCGGCTGACGATGAAGGACATTGAGCGCGGATTTCACAGGAGTTGATGGTTTTCTTCAGTGGATAGTGAAAAGTGGATAGTGGATAGTTAAGGGCAACTTGTCACTATCCACTTCTCACTATCCACTGAAGAATAGATGTCTCAGATTCCCGATACTCTATGAAAGATGAGAAGCCCGACAGCTTTTGGAACCGAGTATATGCGGCGGTGGTCGTCACGACTGTCGTCGTGGTCACTATGCTTTGGGCATTCTCGCGCTATTTCTCCTCGTAACCCCGGATGAGACCACTCGATTGGTTAATCGTCTTCGCATACCTCACCTACGTGATCTGGGACGGCGTGCGCATGACCAAACACAGTAAGACGAAGGAAGGTTACTTCCTCGCGCACAGGGCCCTGCCCTGGTGGGCGGTCGGGCTTTCTGTAATGGCGACGCAACTATCGGCGATCACTCTTGTGGGAACGACCGGGCAGGCATATTCGGACGGGATGAGGTTTATCCAGTTCTACTACGGTTTGCCGTTTGCGATGATCATTCTCTGCGTGACTGTCGTTCCGTTCTTTCATCGGGCGAACGTCTTTACCGCGTATGAGTATCTGGAAAAGCGGTTCGATGTGAAGGTCAGAACGCTGACCAGCTTTTTCTTCTTGATCTCGCGCGGGCTTGGCGTAGGGACGATCATCTCTGCCCCGGCGATCGTGTTATCGATCGTCTTTGACTGGAATCTTATTGCGACGATCTTTGCGATCGGCATGTCGACGACGATCTACACCGTCTTTGGCGGAGTACAGGCAGTGACGTGGACCGATGTGAAGCAGATGTTCGTCATCTTTTTCGGACTCGGCGTCTGCTTTGTTGTGATCGTGACGAGCTTTCCGGCAGGATTCTCGCTCGTCGATGGGTTACATCTTGCTGGTAGTTTGGGAAAGCTCAACACCGTCGATACTTCATTCAACTTGCAGGAGAAATACACGATCTGGTCCGGGCTTATCGGTGGTCTGTTTTTGATGCTCGGGTATTTCGGATGTGATCAGAGTCAGGTCCAACGATTCCTGACGGCGAAGTCCGTCGACGAGGGAAGGACCTCGCTGCTGATGAGCGCGTTTCTCAAGATCCCCATCCAGTTTTTCATCTTGTTGATCGGCATACTTGTCTTTATCTTTTATCAATTCGCCACGCCCCCTGTTGTCTTCAATGCGAACGAAATCGCCAAGGCTTCCGCAGATCCGCGGTTTCAGGAGATCAGTCGAAAATATACCGAGGCTCACACTAACCGCCGCGATGCAGCCATAGAGTTCTCAAAAGGCGCGGGGCCGTCCGCCCGGGACGTCTACATGTCTAGCGATCGGGTATTCAACGAGAGTAGGGCGGAGGCCGTCGCGTTTATTCGCGAGACCAGCGATAAGAACTTTAACGATGTCAATTATGTGTTTCCGACATTCGTTCTAGAAAACATGCCGATGGGCGTTATCGGATTGATAATCGCGGCGATCTTCGCAGCAGCGATGTCATCGATCTCGGCTGAGTTGAACGCACTCGCGACGGCAACGACCATCGACTTCTATCGCCGACTCTACGCCCCTGATGCGACCGACGAGCGATACGTCATGGTCGGACGTATCTCGACATTCATTTGGGGAATCTTCGCGTGTATTGTCGCGATCTTTGCGACGAACCTCGGTTCCTTGATAGAGGTCGTGAATAAATTTGGTTCGTTCTTTTACGGGTCACTACTCGGTGTATTTGTCCTCGCCTTCGCCGTCAGGCGAGCGCGTTCTCGCGGAGCTTTCTTTGGTCTGCTGTTCGGAATAGCGTCGGTTTGGATCGCGAGCAATTATACAAAGATCGAATTCCTTTGGTTCAATGTGATCGGTTGCCTGGTGACGGTGATCGCCGGTTACCTGATAAGTTTGACGGTACCCTCCGAACAAACTGAAAACTAAAAACTGAAGATGCGTCCACAGGTTTCAGTTTGTCGGAAAAAGTTCCTATGTCGAGAAATATACTTGCAGCTGCTTTACTCGTTCTCTGTGTCTTTGCGTCACTTCCGCGCGAAGCACCCGCGCAGATCAGACCCATCTACGATCAAGGTCAGCTCGGACTCGCTCAGCAACTCAAGCGTCTGAACACAAACGCGAGCGCACTCATGATAGGAGCGCACCCGGACGATGAGGACACGGCGTTGCTCACTTATCTCGCACGCGGTGAGAACGCGCGGACGGCGTACCTCTCGCTGACCCGCGGTGACGGCGGCCAGAACATTATCGGTCCCGAATTAGGCGAAGCTCTTGGTGTGATCCGCACCGAAGAATTACTGCAGGCTCGAAAGCTCGATGGTGCCGAACAGTTCTTCACCCGTGCCTACGACTACGGTTTTTCGAAGACACTCGACGAGGCGAAATCGAAGTGGGACGAGAAGATCATTCTTTGCGACGTCGTTCGAGTGATCCGCAGTTACCGGCCACTTGTCGTCATCGCGCAGTTTAGCGGAACTCCTGCCGATGGGCATGGACAGCATCAGTTCTCAGGTTATATTGCCCCGATTGCGGTGAAGGCCGCGGCCGATGCGTCGCAGTGTGCCGACACGGGTGTCCCATGGAGTGTCAAGAAGTTTTACGTTCGCCAGCGTGGTCAGGGGGAGCCTAACGTTCGAATCAACACGGGGACATACGACCCACTTCTCGGGCGTTCGTATTTTGAGATCGCAATGCACGCGCGAAGTCAGCATCGCTCCCAGGAACAGGGTGTTCTAGAGTTAAAGGGGGATCAGTTCTCGACGCTCAATCTTGTCGGAGCTCCCGCAGGCACAAAGGAGAACAGTGTCTTCGACGGTCTCGACGTATCTGTTCCGCGGCTCCTGAAGGTCGATGGAGGGCCCGCTGAGGTCGCGGAAAGGTTACCGGAACTGTCGGAGGTTTTCCTTAGGGCGTCCGGTATTCGAATCGATCTACTCGCAGATCGCGAGACCGCAGTTCCCGGCGAATCCGTTCCCGTTTCCGTCCGCGTGTTTGCGGCGGCTGGCACGAGCGTCAAGATCGATGATGTTAAGTTCAACCTTCCATTCGAAAAGGCGACCGAGCCAACCGGTCCGACGGGCGGATTCTTCCGACGAGAGACCGGAACAGCGTCGGACTATTTCGGCCTGAAGATTCCCAACGACGTGCCGATCACGCAGCCGTACTGGTTAGAATCACGACGAGCCGGAGATTTGTTTTCGACCGCGGGTAATATGCCGCTTGGCGATCCGGCGGTCTTTGCGGATCTGAGTCTCACGGTTGGTGACAAAAAGGTCATTGCCCGCCGGTCGGTGCAATACAGATACGCCGACGACATTCGTGGCGAGATCCGGCGGGAGTTGAATATCGTACCGAAGGTCACGGTCGAACTCGATCGTCAGCTGATGATCGTCTCGACGCGCGATAAGCAGTCGACGCGCGAGGTATCCTTGAGCGTGACAAATAACTCGAACGGTGCGATTACAGGCCGAGCCAGGCTCAGCGTTCCCGACGGTTGGGTCGTCACGCCCGCCGCATCCGATTTCGCGATGAAGCGAAAAGGCGAGAAGGCATCGACTAAGTTTTCGGTAAGACCTCCGGCCTCTGTCCCCGCCGGTTCGGTTCAGATAAAAGCCGATGCGACCGTAGATGGAGCGACGTTCTCGCAAACGATGCAGACGATTGCATACGAGCATGTCCAAACGCATCGCATCTATCGACCCGCGGCCTCGGATGTCCGCGTCATCGACGTACAGACGTTGCCCGTTAAGGTCGGATACATCCGCGGCAGCGGTGATCGAGTCCCGGATGCGATCCGACAACTCGGGCTTACGGTCGAGGAGCTCGATGAGTCGGCGCTTGCGTCGGGTGATCTCTCGAAGTTCGACACTATCGTCGTCGGTATCCGTGCTTATCAAGTTCGGTCCGATATTGTCTCGTACAATCAGCGGCTGCTCGACTTCGTAAACAATGGCGGGACGCTTATCGTCCAGTATCAACTTCCGCAGACATATACTCAGCAGAACCTGACTCCGTTGCCGGCACAGGCAGGTCCGCGTGTCTCGGACGAGAATGCGGCGGTGACGATAGTCGAGCCTGCTAATCCGATCTTCAACGTCCCGAACAAGATCACGCAGGACGATTTTAAGGGTTGGGTGCAGGAGCGGAATCTTTATAACTTTTCGACAATGGATCCGAAGTACGTCGGGCTGCTCGAGTCGCACGACTCCGGTGAGCCGGTAAACAACGGTGGACTGGTAGTTGCTGAGCTTGGAAAAGGAAAATACGTGTACTGTAGCTACTCACTATTCAGGCAATTGCCGGCGGGGGTGCCGGGAGCGTATCGCCTGCTTGCAAACCTGGTTTCTTTTTCCAAGGCGGGAAAACGAGGGTGACGTAAGCAGCAGCATGGCAGGTTAAAATGGTCCGTGCAGATCGGTAAAAAAGAAGAACCGGCAGCCGGTTGGCGTCATCGCGTTCACGCGGTCGTTTTCGAGTCGGAGACGATGGCGGGCCGGGTGTTTGACGTAAGCGTCATCTGTTTGATTCTTCTTAGCGTAACTGCGGTGATACTTGAAAGCATACCGGGCGTACGGGATGTTTTCGGGCCTGAGCTGTTGATCGCCGAGTGGTTCTTCACGATCCTTTTTACCTTCGAGTACCTCCTCAGACTGATCTCTGTCCGGCGGCCTTTCAGATATGCGTTGAGCTTTTACGGATTGGTTGACCTACTGGCAATACTCCCGACCTACCTAAGCCTTTTTGTTCCGGGTACGCAATATTTTCTGACGATTCGTATCCTCAGGCTCTTGAGAATATTTCGGATACTAAAACTGGCGGAATATACCTCGGAGTCGCGGGTTCTGACTACGGCTTTGATGGCGAGCCACAGGAAGATATTCGTGTTTCTTGTGGCGGTACTCACAATAGTCACCGTAGTCGGCTCGCTGATGTATGTCGTCGAAGGCGAAGAAAACGGGTTTACTGACATACCGACAAGTATCTACTGGGCGATTGTGACGCTGACGACCGTCGGCTATGGAGATCTGTCACCTAAGACCCCGCTGGGAAAATTCTTGGCTTCGGTTGTGATGATCCTCGGCTACGGAATAATTGCGGTTCCAACCGGGATAGTTACTGCCGAACTGGCACGAGCCGGAAAACCGGCATCGACCCAGGTATGCCCTGAGTGTCATTCGGAACCCCATGACATCGATGCAATTCATTGCAAATACTGCGGGGCCACTCTCTGATTCACGGTTTTCGAAAAAAAGGTTTGACAGCCGGACGAAGTTTTCGCTACCTTAGAATCCGCGAGCAGAAATGCGAGTCAAAAACTTTAACAGCTTCAGCTTTTATTTTTTCTACTTTTACGGTGGAACGGCTGAAGTTCGATTAAGGTAAGTCTTAATTAATATCCGAACCGAAGCCGTGAACTACCAGAGAGTTCACGGCTTTTTTGTTTTCTGAGGTGAACGTAATGCATTTGGAAGAATGTCGGGAAAAAATTGACGCGATCGACGCCGAGATACTTCGGTTGCTAAACCGTCGGGCGGGTTTGTCGAAGCATATCGGCCAGATCAAGTCGCGGGCC
>DATEOJ010000440.1:0-4196 GCA_035274235.1 Pyrinomonadaceae bacterium | reverse complement strand
AACAAGCGATGCGAATGGTCGAACAAGGAAACGTCGTTGCGACAAGTGGCGATGTTGTTTCGATCGTCGCGGAGACAATTTGCCTTCACGGTGATGGCGAGCATGCAGTCGACTTCGCTCGGGCGATTCGCAACGCGCTCGTGAGCGCGGATGTAAGCATCCGCTCCGTTTGAACACGGCTTTGTAAATTCCAGCGCTCGGTCCTTGCTCCGTTAGGAGCCAAATGTTTATAGAAATAGTTGCCGGAACGGCTCCGCTCCGTAGGAGCGAAATATCGGGAACGGGCCGGTCGAGAATTTGCAGCCCTTGTCAGAGATGCCGCTCCTCCGGAGCTGGTGTTGATGGTGCCGGAATTCTACAAACATTAGGCTCCTAGCGGAGCGAAGGACGCCTGACGCCGGACGCAACTCAAAGATGAAGAAGGAAGACTCAATCAGATCCGTGATTCTCGGTGCAGCATTTCTGATGGCGACATCCGCTGTCGGACCGGGATTCCTGACGCAGACAACCGTCTTCACCGGACAACTTCTCGCTAGCTTCGGATTCGTCATCCTAATCTCCGTCGTTCTCGATGTCTTCGCGCAACTCAACATCTGGCGCGTGCTCACTATCAGCGGTAAACGCGCTCAGAATGTCGCAAACGAAACCATCCCGGGCAGCGGTTATGTTCTCGCCGTGCTCGTAGCGTTCGGCGGCCTAGTTTTCAACATCGGAAACATCGCTGGCTGCGGTCTTGGCTTTAATGTTCTCTTCGATACTCCGGTCTGGGTCGGGGCGGTCATCTCAGCTGCTATCGCCATCGCGATCTTTCTTCTAAAGGAAGCCGGCAAAGCGATGGACATGTTTGTGAAGGTTCTCGGGGTGATCATGCTCGGATTGATCGCCTACGTCGTCTACGCCGCGCAACCGCCGTTGATCGAGGCGGTATACCGTACAGTCCTTCCCGAACGCATCGACGCACGCGCGATCGTCACGCTTGTCGGAGGGACCGTCGGTGGCTACATTACATTCGCCGGAGCCCACCGACTGATCGACGCCGGAATTTCCGGACCCGAGTCTATGCGTCAGGTAAATCGGAGCTCGGTCACCGGGATCATGTTGACGGCGGCGATCCGCGTGATGCTTTTTCTCGCTGCGCTGGGCGTGATCGCACTCGGATTGACGATCGATCCGGCAAATCCTCCAGCGTCCGTCTTCAAAAATGCGGCGGGGATGTTTGGCTATCGGACGTTCGGGATCGTCATGTGGGCAGCGGCGATCACTTCCGTCGTGGGAGCGGCATTCACGTCCGTGTCGTTCTTTAAGAATTTTCATCCGGCGATCGAGAAGCGAAGCAATTGGGTGATCGTCGCATTCATCGTCTTCTCCACGATCGTTTTCCTATTCATTGGCCAACCTATCGTGGTACTTGTTTGGGCAGGCACGATCAATGGTTTCATACTCCCGATCGGACTCGCACTTGTACTTCTGGCGTCGAGAAAAGCGAGTGTAGTCGGTGAGTATCGTCACCCGTTGTGGCTCCAGATCGCGGGTTGGGGGGTCGTGCTCGTGATGACCGCGTTTAGTGTTCAAACGCTCATTGGCTTAAGCAAGTAAGAAAATCTGGCCATAAATGGCACTTGCTGCATCTTAAATGTCGAACTTTAGTTCGAAGAGTCTGAAATGAAAAGCTTTTTACTACTTTCCGTGACATTTCTGCTCTCCCTTTCGATCTCGGCCCAGTCTGGACGAAGGATCACGGCCACACCGACGCCGGCACCGTCGACCGCCGCCGCATCAGACGACCCGGCAAACTATTCGGAATCGACGCCCCAGAAGCGACGACCGCTTGCAGTAATTCCTTCGTTCCGAGGCGGTACGCGAGGTTCTTCAACGGACACTAAAACCAAAGGCGCCCGGACGACGACGGAAGCTCCAACTACGGTTGAAGACGACGATGTCGTCAAGGTCGATACCAACCTCATCACGATCCCGGTTTCGGTGTTCGATCGCAACGGCCTTTACATCCCGAACCTGAAGAAAGAAGATTTCATGATCTTCGAAGACGGCAAGGAACAACAGATCGAGTACTTCGGTACGTCGGACAAACCGTTCACGGTCGTGCTACTCATCGACACAAGCCCGTCGACCGCTTACCAGATCGATGAGATCCACGCCGCAGCCACTGCGTTCGTCGATCAGCTCAAACCGCAAGACCAGGTAATGGTCATCGAGTTCGACGGAAACGTTCAAGTCCTTGCCGAAGCGACGAGCGATCGGCCGACTATCTACAAGGCGATAAAGAAGGCCGACTTCGGCAGCGGCACGGCGTTATATGACGCGGTAAACTTTTCGCTCTCCAGGCGGCTCAATGCGATCGACGGTAGAAAAGCGATCGTGCTTTTTACTGACGGCGTCGACACTGTCTCCACTAAGTCGAACTACGATTCAACACTCGCCCTCGCCGAAGAGTCGGAGGCGTTGATCTTTCCGATCTACTACAACACGTTTGGAGCGACGCGGAGCAGTATGGGTGGGATCTTCGGAGGACCTCCGGCGGCCGGAACGACCGCGCGTGAGTATGCAGTCGGCCGAGAATATCTGAAGGAACTCGCCGACTATACCGGCGGCCGTGTGTTCCGCCCCGAATCAACGCCCGGCGGATTGACGGCTGCATTCGAAGGGATCGCAGAAGAGTTGCGGCGTCAGTATCAGATCGGTTACATCCCGACCGAAGTTGGAACACCGGGTCAGCGAAAGCGGATCAAGGTCAGGGTCGATCGACCGAGTCTTGTTCTGCGTGCGCGAGATAGTTATATCGTCGGTGCGCAGGCGAAAAACTAGAAGCGATCACGATTCACGGGGATCAATCGACCCCCAACAGAACATTCATCGTGAGTTGGTCGAGACGCTCGTACTTCAATCCTTTCGACGCCATCTCTCGGCGATCGAACGATCTGGAAAGGAGCTGGCTCGAATTCTCGGCATTAAACTTTCCGAGTCCGTTTCCCCCGTTATTCGTCCCCTCAATCTCGCCTAGGATTTCCTGGATCTCCGGATGCTGGTTCCAACGCTTTCCCTTTTCCTTGAAGATCAGATACGTGCGCATGCAGCCGCGTGCGAAGTCCTTCACCCCGTCGTAGTCTTCGGTTCTATAAGCATGAGCGTCGAAGTGGCGCGGACCCGAGTAACCGACGTCCTCGAGAAACTTCACCAGCCAAAACGCGCCTTTCGGGTTTGCTGATCCAAAACGAAGATCCTGATCGTAGCGTCCGGGAACCTGGTCGTTAAGATCGATGTGAAACAACTTGCCTGACTCCCACGCCTGGGCGACGGCGTGCATCATGTTGAGGCCCGGCATCGTCTCGTGTGCGACCTCGGGGTTTACACCGACCATTTCCTTGTTCTCGAGTGTCTCGATAAATGCGAGATAGGCACCGGTCGTCGGAAAATAAATATCGGCTCGTGGTTCGTTCGGCTTTGCTTCGAGCGCGAACTTGTATCCGTAACCTTGCGACTTGCTGTACTCGCAGAGATAGTCGAGTGCTTCGCGAAAACGTTTTATCGCGTCAGGCACACTGCGACAAGCATCGGTCTCTACTCCCTCGCGTCCTCCCCACAGGACGAACGTCTCCGCACCGAACTCCGCACCGAGGTCCATCGCCCGCATCGTCTTCTGCACGGCGTAAGCTCGAACGCGAGCATCGTTCGCCGTGAACGCACCATCGCGAAAAGCGGGATCGTAGAAAAGATTGACCGTCGCCATCGGCACCTTGATATCGTTGTCTTCACACGCGGTACGGAATTCACTCACGATCCGATCTCGCTCGGATGCCGAAGCGTCGATCGGGACGAGATCGTTGTCGTGAAAGTTGACGCCGTATGCACCGACTTCAGCCAACAGTTTGACCGCCTCGGTCGGAGGCAACGTGTCGCGGACCGCGTCGCCAAAAGGATCGCGACCTCGGTTGCCGACGGTCCAAAGTCCAAACGTAAATTTATGCTCCGGTTTCGGTTCGAAGTTGTTGCTCATGATCTTGTCCTCTAATTGCATCCATCGCCGGCGCGAGCGCGGCGTGGAGCATCTTGTACGCCTTGTAGTTTTTCTCCAGCGTTTCTGTCGAAGCCGGATTCGGTTCTATTTTGCGGTCGATCCTTATTGTAGCTGCACACGCTGCATCGACACTCTCCCACGCTCCCACGCCGACGCCGGCAAG
>DATEOJ010000439.1:0-3187 GCA_035274235.1 Pyrinomonadaceae bacterium | reverse complement strand
AAGATGGTCAACCCGATATTCGCATATGCACTCGAACTGTCGGCTGGTCGTATCAAGGGTTACGAGACGTATAGAGTCGACAAGCCGATCCTGTTCGACTACGACCTTAAGTCGACGGACTTCCCGGTCCCGGACGGTTTGTACCAAGGGTTCAAGACCTTCGCCGTTGATAAATACAAATACACACCGGCGCAGATCGATCGCGAGCGTGAGTTCATCGAGCGGATTCTTCGTTCGGAGATCGTTACGGCTGCATACGGAACGACGACGTCGCTTCAGGTGTCGAACGAATACGACAATCAGCTGTTGAAAGCGATAGAACTTCTTCCTCAGGCCCGTCAGTTGGCGTTGGACGCCGCTCGTGCGAAAGCAAGTGCGTCGAAAGAGCCGGGGATGCCTAACCGGTAAGATCTAACTCAGGAAAATGCAAAGGGCGTCCGAGTTGGACGCCCTTTCTTCTTATACCTTTCAAGCCCCGCTAGGAGCGAAATATTTGTAGTCAATCGATGTAATTGGGGAGCGCTCCGTAGGAACGATATTTATCAAGCTCCGATGGAGCTCAAGCCTTTCTTTGCAAAAACTCTACAAACATATCGCACCTACGGTACGTCGTCGAGAAGGAACCTCGGTTACGGAAGAAGCGTTGAGATCACGTAATACGCGCCGTAACCAATCCCGAGAAGTACGAGAATCACTAGAGCTATCGACGCACCGACGAGGATCTTAAACTTCCGGTAACGTTTCTCATCAGGCGGAGACAGTTGGTTCTGCGGAAAATATGGCGGAGGCCTGTTCATAATGGTCACTCTAACAAGTTAGCTTCGCTCTATCAAACTACCGCGGCAACGGCTGCTCGAGATTAGCGAGAGCAAATGCGAGTACTGTCATCACCGAACCGGCTTCGGCGAGCTCTTTTGGGTTCACCTTATCAAAGGTGTCGGCCTCGGTGTGGTGATAGTTGAAATACGTTCGCGTGTCGTAGTAAGGCGCGAACGATGGAACGCCTCCTCGAGTTAACGGACCGATGTCGGCACCGACACCTCCCGGTTGTTGTTGAATGATGCTCGCACCGTGCGATCGTAGGATATTCGCGATCGGCGTAACGAACGGCACGATCTCGGGCTTTCCACTAAAGAGGATCCCGAGCGGGTGCGACGCTCCAAGATCGCTTTCGATCGCGGCGAAATGTTTTGCCATATTGTCTTTCTGTTCCTCACCGTAACCGTTGCCACCGGCGGACCCATTCTCTTCATTCATGAACGCGATCACGCGGATGGTTCGCTTCGGTCTGATCTTGAGCTGCTTCAAAAGGTTCGCGACCTGCATCGAGACGGCCACACCGCATGCATCGTCTAGAGCACCGGTTCCAAGATCCCACGAGTCGAGATGCCCACCGACAACGACAATCTCATCCGGCCTCTCGCTTCCCTTCAAGTCCCCGATAACGTTATAACTCGTCGCGTTCGGTAACGTCTGAGGAGTTAGTACGAGACGAATCCGGACAGTTCCCATTTTCGCCAGGTAAGCCATCGTCTCGGCATCTTCGAAGGAGACCGAAGCCGACGGGATCTGTTTCACGTTTGGGTCGTAACGCAATGCTCCCGTATGAACGAGTCGGTTCTGCGAACCGCCCGCCGAACGGACAAGCGCCGCGACAGCTCCGAGTCTCGCTGCGGCAACAGCACCGCCGCCTCTGTACGCCACGGCCTGACCATAAGCCTGACCACCGAACCCTGCCGCCGCCATATCGCGGTCGAACTTGTTGTTGAACAAGACGATCTTCCCTTCAACCTTCTCGCGACCGAGTGCGTTCAGTTCGTCGAAAGTGTTAACGACAACTATCTCCGCCGTCAGTCCATCGGCTGATGTCGCGATACTTCCACCGAGCGCCGTTACGACGATCTTTTGTGTCGTGCTTGCCGCCATCCCGGGAAACTCGATCAGGACCGCTCTCTCCTCACCGCGGACCCAGTGCGGAACCGACAACTGCTGCAGTCGAACCTCAAGCCCGAGCTTGCGCATCTCTTCGGCGACGTACTGCACCGCGCGTTCTGCTTGCGGAGAACCGGTCAGACGCGGACCGATGTTGTTTGAGAGATATGCGGTCTGCCGATATGCATAGTCACTCGCTAGTGCCGCCTGCATAAGCGAGCGCATGTCGCTGATCGTCTGTGCCGAATAAAGCTGGGGCGTCGGAGCGGGCGTCGTGCCCTGTGCGTTTACGACTAGAGAACTAAGAAAAGTAATGGTTAGGACGAGCACGAATTTCATAGCGATCATCTTATCGAATGCTCTCGGGTGGGACAAAGTAATGTGCGATAATGAGTTGCTCTTACATTCCAGCGTTTCTTTTTCAGGGAATTTCTATGCACAGACTCTTAACCTCTATCATTCTGAGTTTCGTTCTCGCCGTGTGCGCGGCTGCTCAAACCCCGTTTACCATCGATAGCCTTCTTGCCGTGAAGCGCGTCGGTGATCCGCAGTTGTCGCCGGACGGTCGGACCGTAGCGTTCGCCGTCGGCACCGTCGACAAACCGGGTAATCGAGTCGTAACGCATATCTACACAGTGCGCATCGACGGAACCGGGTTGAAGCAGATCACATCGGGTGATAAATCCAACAGTTCGCCGCGATGGTCGCCGGATGGAAAACATATTGCGTTCACGACCGGCGGTCAGATCTGGACGATGGAGCCCGACGGGGACGATCGCAAACAGGTGAGTCACATCTCAACCGGCGCGGCGAATCCGGTTTGGTCGCCGGACGGCAAGTGGATCGCGTTTAATTCGGACGTCTATCCGGAATGCACATCCGACGATTGCAATAAGAACGAAGATGAGAAAGCCGAGTCGAGCAAAGTACAGGCAAAGGTTGCCGATCGACTGCTCTTCAAGCACTGGAATGAATGGCGGAACCGAAAGAGAGCACACGTGTTCGTCGTTGCTAGTAACGGCGGCGTGTCGAGCGATCTGACACCTGGCGATTTTGACGCACCTCCGTACGGAGCATCGACGGGAGTCGACTATGCGTTCTCGCCCGACTCACGCGAGATCGCATTCTTAAAGAATCCAGACAAGATCGAAGCGACTTCTACTAACAGCGACATCATCGTCATGAATATCGCGGACAAGTCGCAGAAGAACATCACGGTCGCGAATAAGGGCTATGACGCGGCACCGGTCTACAC
>DATEOJ010000438.1:0-2989 GCA_035274235.1 Pyrinomonadaceae bacterium | reverse complement strand
ATATTGTTAGAAGAGTCGAGTGAGATCGTGCTGATGAATCCGGTCAAACCCGCGCCGCTTGCGTTGAATGTGGCGTCGATACTTCCGTCGGTGTTAAGACGAGTGAGCTTCTTCGCTCCTCCGGCGACTAGTAGCTTGCCGTCAGGTTGGAGGGTCATCACCGTGTTGCCGACATCCTGACCTAACGCGTTGGTGAAAGTTGCGTCGAGCGTGCCGTTCGAATTCAGGCGCGCGAGTTTTCGGGATTGGAACGAACCGTTGACGCTCTGAAAATCTCCGAGGATAAGGATCTTTCCGTCCGCCTGCGCGGCTACGCGGAGAACGCGTTCGCTTGGTTCGGGAATGAAGCTCGTATCGAGGCTACCGTCGTTGTTGAGACGGGCGACAAAGTTTCGCGGGGTACCGTTGACCGAGAAGAACTCGCCGACGATTATCACCCGACCGTCAGGCTGCACGGCAACGCCCCAGACGATACCGTTGCCATCGACTCCGCTGCCGTTCGTAAATGTCGCGTCGTTACTGCCATCGGCATTCAGACGCGCGATCTTGTTTCGTTTCACACCGGCCACAGTCTCGAAGTTTCCACCGATGATGAATTTCCCATCGGCAGTTCGGACAAGAGCGAGCGGTTGGTTGCCGAGGCCGCTGCCGGTCGAGAATGTCGGATCAAGGTCGCTGTCTGCTGCGAAAACTGCGAGTCCGGAAGTAAGGGTTAGGTAGACGAGGATCGACGCGAGGGTTCGGAAAAACTTCATTACTGCTCCAATTGATTTTCGTCGGTCGGGAAGATTGAAGACTATACAAGGGCGGAAGTGGGGTTGTCAAAAGAGGATGGGTGCCGTCGTGAGTTGCTCAAGAGTGTCGCTGGTGCAAGAATTAGGACGACCAAAAAAGGGAAATGGTGTCTTCCCGGACCGAACCGCTAGTTGATAGCTGATGACGCCTGCTTTCACGGGAGAACTATGAGCAGGAGCCTTCTTTATGTTGCAGTTGGCGGGATGATCGGAAGCGTGTGCCGCTTCTTATCCGTTTCGTTTATCGTCAGCCTGCTGCCTTTTACGTTTCCGTTTGGAACCTTTCTCGTCAACGTCGTCGGTTGCTTCGCGATGGGTGTGATCGTCGGCCTCGCTGAGCGTTACATCTGGATACATCATGACTGGCGGATGTTTCTGACTGCGGGGTTTTGCGGAGGGTTCACAACATTCTCGGCATTTGCGTTTGAGAACGTGGAGTTGTTGGTCGCCAAGAACTATGTAACTTTTGGGGCGTATTCGCTCGCTAGTTTTGTTTTTTGTTTGCTGGCGGCGTTCGTTGGTCTGATCGCGACGAGGAGTTAGCTGAATGAGTGTTAATGCATGGCACGATGTGGAGATCGGTGTCGGCTCGCCCGACATCGTCAACGCGATCATCGAGATTCCAAAGGGCAGCAAAGCGAAATACGAAATGGATAAGAAGACGGGTCTGCTCCGACTCGATCGAGTGCTCTACTCGTCCGTCTACTATCCCGCGAACTACGGTTTCATTCCCCGGACATATGGCGACGACCGCGATCCGCTCGACATCCTCGTCGTATCCCAGATCGAACTTGAACCGCTTTGCATTGTCCGCGCTCAAGTCATCGGCGTGATGCGAATGGTCGATCAAGGCGAGGGTGACGACAAGATAATCGCCGTCGCGGCTGACGACAAAAGCGTCAACCACATTAAAGAGATATCGCAGGTGCCGGAACATTTTTATTCCGAGCTAAGACACTTCTTCGAGGAGTACACAAAGTTGGAGAAGAAAAGTGTCCTGGTTGAAGATTTTCAGGACAAGAAGACGGCAGTGGAGATCATCCATCAGGCGATCGATGACTACGCTGAGCTTATGAAAGATAAGTAGGATCTAGTTCCGTTTGGAGTCGGGCATATGAAATGGAAAGTCGAACTCGATGAGCAGGGTCGTTTCGTTCGTGCACGGCAATGGGATGTTTTCTCCCTCGACGACCAGGCCGACTTTATGACCGCGATCTTCGCGGGCACGCATTGGAAAACGGGTCTCGGAGTGTTGTTTGATTACCGGGGTCTGATCATCGGGGACATGAGCGAGGGTGACCTCATGGCCGTACGGGTGATCTTTCAATCGGCAAGACGCCGACTCGAGTCGAGCAGGATGGCACTCTTGTGCGACAGCGACGAGCTGTTTGAACTCGGCCGCCACTTCGGGGAGATGCTCGCCGAGAAGATTGACACTCGATGGGTGATCTTTCGGGACGAGACCGCGGCCATCGCGTGGCTAACCGAGGGACAACAGTCTGTCTGACCCGGAACGGATCTTGAACCGACCGCCAAACCTAACGGGCCGCCGAACTCTCTCGACTTCGCCGTTTGCCTATAGTTTCCCGCAACAGCTATCATTTTTTATTCGGTTAACTTGGAGGCTTGATGGCTCAGAAGGGTGTTGATATTGCGCCTGCGGAAGGAAAGCTAGGTGTGTTGTTGGTCGGACTCGGCGCGGTGAGCACGACGTTCGTGGCCGGTGTTGAGGCGATCAAACGTGGCCTTGCGAAGCCGGTCGGAAGTTTGACGCAAATGGGGGCAATTCGTCTCGGGAAGCGGACAGACAACAAGGTGCCTTTAATAAAGGACTTCGTACCGCTCGCGTCGCTCGACGACATCGTCTTTGGCGCGTGGGACATTTTCCCCGACAACGCATTCGATGCTGCCACGAACGCGGGTGTTCTTGATAAGGACCTCCTCAACCAAGTCTCCGAACAGCTCACGTCGCTCACTCCGATGGCGGCAGTCTTCGAACAAAATTACGTCAAGCGTCTTCACGGCGAGAACGTGAAAGCCGGCAAGACGAAGATGGAACTTGCCGAGCAGCTAATCGACGAGATCGCGCGCTTCAAGTTGGAGAAAGGTTGTGACCGACTTGTGATGGTTTGGGCGGCGTCGACGGAGATCTTTCTCGAAGAGTCAGACGTTCACCGTTCGCTTGAAGCTTTCGA
>DATEOJ010000437.1:0-8019 GCA_035274235.1 Pyrinomonadaceae bacterium | reverse complement strand
AGGACGAACCCGCGTCCACCGAAGTTAAGAAAGCCGAGCCGCCGCCGTCCGAAGTAAAGCAAGATGAACCTGTATCCGCCGAAGTTAAGAAGGATGAGCCGCCGGCTGTTGAGGTAAAGAAAGACGAACCGGTATCCACCGAAGTTAAGAAGGATGAACCGACGCCTAGCGAAGTAAAGAAGGACGAGCCCGCATCCACGGAAGTTAAGAAGGATGAACCGACGCCTAGCGAAGTAAAGAAGGACGAGCCGACCGAGCTTAAGACGGACGAGCCGGCACCGACCGAAGTTAAGAAGGATGAACCACCGGTAGCCGAGATAAAGAAGGACGAGTCGTCTGCGTTGCCGCCAACAGAGACAAAGAAAGTCGACCCGTTACCCGATAAACCGGATAAGAAAACAGCGGCTGTAAATTCCGAAGCAAAAGTCACTTCGCCACCGCTAAAGGTCGATGACGCACGAGCCGCCGCGCAGAAACCGCTTTTCGAGCCGATCATAATTACCATTCCCAACAGTCGTCCGAAACAAGCTTCCGCCGAAAATAAAACTAGACCCGACGAGAAACTGTCCGGCGGTGAGAAATCTAAGAAGCAGGATGATCAGGAAACGGCAAGCACGGGAAGTGCTCGTCAGCGCGTAATCGATGGTCAGGAAGTAAAGGTCGACAACATTCCGCCGTGCAAGCTTAACGTCAGCCAGGAGCGAATATCGTTGATCAATGCCGGAGGAAATGTCGGACTGCTTGTTGGATTCGAGGGGCCTGGCGATATCAAGACGCTCTCAGCGAAGTCGAGCAGTCCTAAAGATGTTGAGGTGCATCTGGAGCCGGAGATTTCGGGAATTCCAGATCGGCGCTTTTTCGTGATCAAGTCAGTGACCGGCGAAACCGGTGCATATCAAATTACTTTCACAATGCCGTGCGGCACGAAAGACGTTCTCGTGACCGTCCGTTAACGGTGACGCCGTTTCGATCTGACCAGCCTGGTCTCCGTCGCCAGCACAACAAGTAACAAGAAAAAGAAAGCGTTCGCCGTTGTCCGCAGCGGGAAGTCGAAGAAGCTGTGTATCAGTATTCCGAAGCAGCCTGCCAAAGCACCGGTAACGATGCTTCGGTCAAGCCCGCTGTTTGCCTGACCGATCGCGCTTATCCCCCGACCGATAAGCAGGGCGACGAACGCAGCGACGCAAGCGAAACCGAGAAGACCTCCGTCTGCGAGCATCTGGAGATAATCGTTATGCACCTGTTCGACACGATAGAATCCGCTCCACGTGTCGTACCGGCTGAACGCAGCACCGAACGCATCGAATCCCGCCCCGAGGATCGGATGATCGAGAAACACCATCCACGCTACACTCCAAAAATGCGAACGCCCGCTTGTCACATCGGTCGCACCGGCTTCGACACCGATCCCGCGTAGCAACTCGCTGCCGCCGCCCAGGAACGAGACGCTTCCGATAACCAGGAAGATCAACGCGATCGCAGAAACGGCGACGAGCAGATTCCGACTTCTGACGCCGCCGTCGCTCGCCGACTTCCGGACAAAGCTCGCCGCCACCACGAAAATGACGACGCCCAGATAGCTGATCATGCCGCCACGCGAACCGGTGAACGCGACCGCCATTCCCATTATTCCCGCGGCTATCGCGAGAAATATCTTTCCGTCGCGACGGAAACCGCTGCCGAAGAACATCCCGAGCGCAACACCGGACGTCATCTCCATCAGCGCGGCAAAGTGGTGCTGGTTAACAAACGGGCCGAACGGAATGGCCTGCGGTGTTTCGCGCAACCCGTAGATCGCCTCGGTGCCGATCGCGAGTCGCTGAATGATCCCGAAGAAAGCTGCAAACGCGCCAAAGGCGACGATAAGGATCGCGATCTTTTTCGCTCGCGACCCACCGGGAATGTAGGCGAGAGCCGCCGCGAAGAATACAAAGAGGATCACGGCCCGCATCAGAAAGAGCCGCGTCGAGTAGGGGTCCATCGAAAGCGTATTCGCGACCGGTGCGTTTAGGATCTCTGCAGCAGCGTTGTTTGGAGCGATCGGAAGAAGTTGAATGATCGACAGGACAATGACACCCAACACCGGTAGCAGGAGCAGGCTCGAGCCAAATCGAAACTCTCTCGAAGACCACGTGTCGGCGATCCAAAGAAGTGCGATCACGGCAACGATCACTCCAAGTAAAGCGATCGCCCACGAGTCGACGGCGCCGTAAACGATGGTCGACAACAACGGTATCGCGCAGAGAAGCAGGACGACCGCCTTCGCGAGCCGTGAGCGAGATCCGTGATCCTGGTCTTCGTAGTTATCGCTCATTGATTGGCCCGCCGAAGCGAGATGTCGTCAAACCAAAGATTCCCTGCGACCGGACAAACCGCGCCGCATTCACCGCGCACCAGACGGATGATTATTCCGTCGCTCGTGTTTGATGACTTGAATCGCGTCGTCAGCGGTGTCCAATCGGCGCTTGGCCCAACCGGATTCGTCGATGCGATCGTTCGTCCGTCGAATGCGTCCGCAACTTCCCATTTGAAGGTCGCGTTTGTTTTCAGATCCGAACTATAAAAGGCCTGGAAGTCATATTCGGTGTTCGGCTCTACCGGGACCATCAATGTCACGTTTCGAAAATCGGTGGCTGTGTTCGTGTTGAAAACGAGCAGCAAACTGTTGTTGCCGCCGTGCTTTTTTCCGTTCGTTAGAACGATCTGCGGTTGGAGACCACCCGCGACCTGCCATTCGTACGGACCCGCTCCCTCGAGCTTCACCGCCGACTCGAATCCACCATTAACGATATTCCCGGGCTCGACGCGAGTAGCCTGGCTGTCGATCTCATACGAGATATTTAGAGCTTGTCGGAGTCTCCTCGCTTCCATCAGTTTCGTAAACAAGGTCGCTCCGATATCCTTCACCGTTGTCGACTTATCGGCCGCAGGTATGGTCTCCCAGATCGCGATGGCCTCGTCGTATTTTTTCTGTCCGATCAAAAGTGCGGCGAGCGCTGCGTCGAGTCGCGCCGACGCTCCAACGTTGCGACGGATCTCGTCGATATTGCCGTCAAAGAACTGCGACGCCATCACAGCGGCCGGCATCGCAAACGCCGGATCGCCGGATACCGCTTTTTGAATTTCAGCGAACGCCTCTTCCCTTCTTCCCTGACGCAGCAACGCGTTACCCAACGCCCATTGAACGCGCGAGTAATTCGGTGCGAGGGCGAGCGATTGTCGGAGAGCTCGTTCGGCACCTTCAGCGTCGCCGCTCCGTTCACGAGCGCGTCCGAGGTCAAGCCAGTAGAGATAATTGCCCGGAGCGAGACCGGTCGCCGTCTCCAATTCTTTGAGCGAGTGTTCGACATCAGCGGGCTCGAAGCTCTGTTCGAGAAAGACTGCGGACGCGTAGTGGGGCAACGGATCGTCGGGAGCGAGTGTAGTCAGATAGAGCGCGAGATCGCCGTTGTCGACGCGAAGGACTGCCGAGTTCACCAACCCCCATTTCGCAAAGAAATAGGCGCCGCCGATGCACGCCACCGCGGCGACAAGTAAAGCCGCCTTTTTTAGCGGCGAATCGATTTGGATCTTTCTCGTCGACACCCCGGACTATTCAAAATCGACTGGCTCGATCTTCATCTCCGCACGCTTCAATGCGATGTCATTGTCGCGGCATACTTCGCGGACACGCTCAAGAACTTCTTTCGGAATCTTCGGCGACGAGATAAGGATCTCTTGTATATCCTTTTCGCGACAGATCTCCGGGAGAGAGCCGTTCGCGTCGTAGACCTGAAGCCCGTTGATCACCTTACCTTTCTTTAGCGGGTCGTCATCGACGAAACCGACCGGCCGGTAATTCCAAGCGGAATTATTGCGCAGCTCGCGAAGAACCATCTCGCCGCCGTCTCCGGCGCCGTATATCAACACTCTTCGCCCATCCGACACCGCAGCGTTCGGCAAGACCTCACGTATCACGCGGAACGCCATACGGCTTCCGACTAACAGGAGAAGGAGAATTATCCCGTCGAGGACGAACACCGCACGCGAGAAATTCTGGAAACGGTAGAGCAGCAAGATCGCGACCACACTCAAGACCGAACCCCCAATCACCCCTTTTGAAAACGTGATCAGATCGGAAACGCTCGTGTATCTCCACAAGCCGCGATACACACCGGCGGCAAGGAACGCGAACAATTTGAGGACGACCAGCAGCGGCGCGGTCTTTATAAAAAGGTCCCAGTTTGTCGTGTTCTCAAACGGGCCGAACTGCAGGGCGTAAGCACAGTAATAGGCGAACGTAATGAGAAACGCGTCGAGAAAAACTTCAAAGATCCGCCGCTTGTACGAGACGTCTACAAGAAAGGCGAAGACCGCGTTATTGCTTGTCGCAAGCTCGGTCTGGTTATCCTCGTAAACTTTTACCTTTGATAAGTAAACTCCGACTATAGCGAGTGCCACCGTGAAGATACCGATCAGTGCAAAACTTCGCACAGGGTCGATCTGTCCGACAAGCAATGACAGAACTCCTGCAGCGACTGCAAAACTGTAGATCATCAACACCGCCGCCCGTTCCGAAAGACCCAGCGCCACGAGACGATGCGACGTGTGATCGCGTCCGCCCTGCGAGGCTTTCCTTCCCCACAGTTTTCGGATGACGGTTACAAACGTCGTATCGAAAATCGGGACGAACAGGATCAGCACCGGAACCGCAAGGATCGAAAAGATCCCGCGCGATCGTCCGCCGGTCTGCCCAAGCAGAACCGAACTCGCGAGCAGAAATCCGACAAACATCGATCCGCAGTCGCCCATAAAGATCGACGCCGGATTGAAGTTGAAAATGAGAAACCCGAGCAGCGCTCCGACAAAAACCGAAACGAGTGCGAGCTCGACCGTATTGCCGCCAAAGACAAAACTCAATCCGAGCGACATCGCAGCGATTGCCGCTATACCGGCGGCGAGGCCGTCCATGTTGTCGAGCAAGTTGATCGCGTTAGTGATTCCGATCAGCCAAAAGACGGTGATCCAGATGTCGATCAGTTCGTAGCCGGTTAATGGAAGCTTCGGACCCAGACCGACGATCATCGTCGCACCGATCAGTTGTCCGATGAGTTTCTGGTACGGCTTGATATTGAGGATGTCGTCGAGAAGTCCGACCAGAAATAAGAACGAGCTCGCACCGATGATAAGCAGCGACTCGTTCGTCTTGGGCACGAACAGGGCATACATCAGCACTGTGGTGAGGAAGATCGCGACGCCGCCCATCATTGCCGTTGGCCGCTTGTGCCAACGATCCGATTTGGGCTTCGCAACGAAACCGAGGCGATTCGCTAGCGAGCGAACGCCGAGTGTCAGACCCGCGCCGGCAACCAGACTTATCGCGCCGATCGCGAGTGGGTTAGTGAATAGCAGCTCCATCGATGGAAGTTTAGTCTCCGGCCTTTAACTCCCGGTAAAGCTTTTTAATGTCTTCAACGAGCCTTTGTTTCGAGTACGTGTCGCGGGCGAATTTCTGACCGGCGAGAGCCAAGGTTTCACGTAGCCTTTCATTTTTCATCAAATAAATCAACCCTTTTGTAAAATCGTCCGGCGAGCGACTGTCGATCCCGATACCCCGCTCACAGACGCGAAAACCCTCGTGAATGCTGACCGTTTCCCCGAGAAGATCCACGACGCCGCCCACGACCGTCGAAATTACCGGGCGTCCGGCGGCCATCGCCTCGATCAGCGAGAGGGGCGTGCCTTCGTTAAGTGAGGTTAAGGCGACGATATCGACCGCGGCGTATATTGCGGCCGCGTCCGTTTGGTTGCCGAGGAAACTGTGACGTCCTTCGAGTGAGAGTTCGCCGGCCTCTTTCTCGAGCGCGGCACGCATGTGCCCGTCGCCGGCAGTAACAAAATGGACCGGCATCGATTCCGCACCGCGGCACGTGCGTGCGGCAACTTGTAGATAAAGCGAGAGGTCTTTTATTTCTGTCAGCCGACCTACAAAACCGACGAGAACTCGATCGTCCGCAATGCCGAGCTGATCGCGGATGATCGATCGTTTCCCGCCGGCGTTCGCAAACGGCTCGACGTCGATCCCAAGCGGGATCACACTGAACTGATCCGCGCTCCCGACGCCGAAATCGTTGTGGATCTCTTTGAGTTGCTGCGTTGAGATGACGACGATCCGATCCGTAACGACGCGAGCGAGAAATTTCTCGATCGCGACAAACACACGCGTCTTCGCCGCGCCGTAGTAACTGTGAAAGACGTGACCGTGAAAAGTGTGTACGACGCGAACACGTCCCCCGAGGAGCTTGTGAAGAAACGCCGCGGCACGTCCGACCGTGCCGGCCTTGGCGGTGTGCGTGTGAATAATGTCGGGACGATACCGGCGAATTTCGCCGAAGATCTTGAAGAAAGTCACCGCGTCCTTGATCGAAAGCTCGCGGCTCATCTCTCTTACGAACCGCGGTTCGACGCCGTGCTCACGTGCGAAGTATTCCATGTCCTCCTCGCCCTCGGGCACAGTGCCAGCGAGGAGCAAGGATTGAAACTCATCATCGTTGAGCGCTTCGGTAAGCCAAACGACATGCCGCGCTGGTCCGCCTACGTTCAGTCGGGCGATGATGCGTAGGATTCTCATTGTGATCGCGTTGACGTTATGTAAGGGAAGCTTAACCGCAGATTACGCGGATGACGCAGATCTATTCCGGATCCACTTCCATGGCATTCGGTGTCCTTCTGTGTGTTCGGTGGTTCCTATTGAAGATGACAGGAACTAAACCGCGGAGTATGGCGCTTCCCTTTCCAGCCAGATGAAACCACGGAGCACACGGAATGACACAGAAATCACATAAAAGAAAATCCGCGTTATCTGCGAGATCTGCGGTTAACTGCGCTAACCCATTCGAAATACGGTCGCGGGGTCGTCCTCATGCCGGATCTCGTCGATAGGTTCGCGTTTGCCCTCGCCCATGTAGAGGCGGTTCGGACAATTGATCACCATACCATCGATATCGCCGACATTCTTGTAACCATGCACGACTCCTTTCGGCACGACCACCGCCTTTGGATCGTCCGCTCCGACAAACAACGACATCATGCGGTTGTAAGTCGGCGAGTCCGGACGGTTGTCCCACAAGCGAATGTTGAAGGTGGACGGACCGATAAAACAGAACAGGTCAGCCTGGTCGACATGCTCATGCGGTCCGCGTTGAACGCCGGGCTTTGTGAACGAGATGTACGACATCGCGGGATAGAACTCGGCGTCGAGCTCGTCATGACGAAACAACTCCGCAAGCCAACCGCGATCATCGAAGTACTTCCTTAGGTCGTAAACGACCACATCCTTGATCTCGCCTTCAACAAATTCCATTTTCTGATCGACTGCACTCATAGATTATTCGCGCCTGACTCAGCAACAAGATTCGACGCTCTTAGTAAGCTCTCGAATGTACCGGCGTCGGTCCACCAACCGTCGAGCTCGTTCCACGTCATCTCGCCGCGATTGATGTAGTGATTGTTTACGTCGGTGATCTCCAACTCGCCGCGACCCGACGGCACAAGCGTCTTGATGATGTCGAAAACCGTCTCGTCGTAAAAATAGATCCCGGTAACGGCGTAGTCCGATTTCGGTTGCGACGGCTTCTCTTCGATCTGCACGACGCGGTCGCCGTCGAGTTCAGGCACGCCGAAGCGCTCGGGATCCTCAACTCGTTTTAGCAGGATCTTCGCACCGCGTCCCTGCTTGCGATATTCGTCCGCCGCCGAGCGGATGTTCCGCTCGATGATGTTGTCACCAAGCACAACACATACCGGCGACGACTCGGCGAAATGTTCGACCAACGAAAGAGCATCCGCGATACCGCCTTCGCCTTCCTGATAGGTGTAGTTGAGATGCTTCAAGCCAAAGTCCTTACCGTTCCCGAGCAGACGCAAGAAATCGCCGGCAGAGTTTCCGCCCGTCACGATCATGATGTCGTTGATGCCGGCATTGATCAGCGCCTGGATCGGATAGTAGATCATCGGCTGGTTGTGAACCGGCAGCAGATG
>DATEOJ010000436.1:0-3964 GCA_035274235.1 Pyrinomonadaceae bacterium | reverse complement strand
CCGCAGAATGGACAGGGAGTTCCATACACATATTCCGGCCGACCGCGGTGCGTAACCCAAAGCTTGGCCCAGGTGAATGGACAGTCAGCCATCGTGGAAAGTTCAATTATCGCCATCATGGCTCTTCCTTCGCGAAGCAGCGTTTGGACGCGAGCGAGTTGTGCGTCGCTGAGATCGCCGAATTGAGGGATATAGTGCCCGCACTTCTTACAGTAAAGACCGCGAGTCGGCTTAGAGTCCTCTCGTATCTGCTTTAGCTCTGCTTGAGTGTAGGGATCATCCATTCAAAGGCTACGCCCCTATATATCTCGCATACAACGACCTAGCTACCGACACATCGTCCGTGCCCTTGACGATCGCCCGCCCATCTCGAAACAGCGTCACCTCGTTGTCGCCTTCATTGAACCGCACAAGATATTCATTCTGCTTCACGTCGGCAAGGTGAGAGAGCTTTTCGGCAAATGACTTCAGATCGATCGTGGTCGCGTTCGGCGGGGCGATCTGCACCGCGTCCCGTCCACACAGGACCGCGGAAAACTCGGCCGACTCGGCGTTGAGAAAATCAAAACGTTTTAAGCCGCACGTAGGACAGTCGGGATTTGGAGAACCAAGTTTTATTTTCTGACGGTCGTTCTGCCAAACATCGAACTGCAGCAGCGACCCATGCAGCGCACGTTGATCACCGACCAACAACTTGATCGCCTCCGCGACCTGCGTCGCCGATACCGTGGCAATGATCGGCATGATCACGCCGGCCGTGTCGCATGTCGGCGAGCTGCCGGCGTCCGGCATCTCTTCGAATATGCATCGCAAGCATGGCGTCTCGCCCGGGATGATCGTCATCGTCGTTCCGTAGCTCGAGACGGCGGCACCGTAGATCCACGACACACCGTGTTTGACACACGCGTCATTCAGCAGATACCGAACCTGGAAATTGTCGGTACCGTCGAGAACAAGATCGACACCGTCGATCAGACGTTCGACGTTCGACTGATTCACATCCTCTACGATCGCCTCAACCTCGATCTCGGAATTGATCTCTCCGATGCGCGTCTTTGCGGCAATGGCCTTGGGCAGACGCTCGGCCGCATCGCTTTCCTTGAAGAGAGTTTGCCTTTGGAGATTGGTGAACTCAACGAAGTCGCGATCGACGATCCGGAGATGCCCGACACCTGCACGCGACAACATCTCTGCATGCGACGCGCCGAGAGCACCGCAGCCGACGATCAGCACTCGCGCGTCGATCAGCTTCTGCTGTCCGTCGCGACCGATCTCGGGAAAGAGGATTTGTCGGCTGTAGCGTTCGTTCATCTAAGGTCAAATAACGCGGCAATAAAGCCGCCCCAACTATTGTCGTCCTCGTGATCATACGCGCGACCGCGGGATCTGCGCTCCATCATCGCGTGGTGGCGCTGTTCGTCGCGAAGACGACTCCGCTCGTCTTCGAGCGCGATCTTTTCCTTTTCGCGTGAACGTGCGAGACCGCCCTTGTCGATGAAGTCGATGATCTTCGGAAGCTCATCGCGATCGAACCAAACCCCGTGCTTCTTGCACAGATCGATGATCACACCGGACGACCGCGCAAAGTTGCTGCGGTTCATCAGTTCCTTGCACTCGGGGCAGGGCACGTAGTTGATAACGGGCTGAGCGGGGATTTCCGCGGAGCGAGAGGTAACGAAGTTTAGGACGGCGGAGTGGTTCTCTTTATTAACACAGATCGACTCAAAAGTTCCAACGTCGGTCCACAGTCCGCCGCAACGCGTGCATTCGCGAACGGGAATCGACTCGATCATCAGCAACTCGAGTTTCCGTTTGCATCTCGGACAATCGCCGGCCTTTTCGTCGTCGACGACCTCGACGCTACTCGCCTTGGCGCCGCAATGATCGCAGAATTTACTGCCGAGAAACATCAATCCGAGACACTGAGGACACGCGACGGTCTTAAGGCGTGCCTTACAGTACTCGCATTGGGTCTTGTCGCTTTCGACGGCACCGTTACAGTTCGGACAATGAAGTGATTCAGCCATATGTCTATCTTAATCGTCTCACTACAGCTTCGCGCATAGCGTCGACCGGGGCCTCATGATCAGTCCAGATCTCAAACTGCTTCGCTCCTTGAGCGAGAAACATCTCGAGTCCATTGATCGTCGCGACTCCCGCCGTCTTCGCCTCTCGCAGGAGCCGGGTCTCGGTCGGGTTGTACACAAGATCGTAAACGAGTCGGACGCCGTGAAGTTCTTCAGCTGTCGCGATCGTTTCGTTCTCGCGATCGCCTTTTGTTCCGAGGGGCGTTGCGTTGACGAGGACATCAGTGGTCAGTGGTCGGTGGTCGGTGGTCAGTTGGTCGACGGCGACATTAAGCTCGCGGCCCAAAGCGGTCGCCTTGGTCGTATCGCGGGCGAGAATGGTTACGTCGGCACGTTCTTGTTTCAAAGCGTACGCACACGCGCGAGCCGCGCCCCCGGCACCGACGACCGCGACTCGGGCACCTGCGAGATCGCCCAACGAATCGCGAAGCGGTTTTATAAATCCCGTGGCGTCAGTGTTGAAGCCGATGAATCTTCCGTGCTCGATCCTCACTGTGTTCACCGCGCCGATTGCCTCTGCTGTCGGATCCACTTGAGAAAGATATTTCACGATCGCCTGCTTGTGCGGATTCGTTACCGAGAAGCCGGCGAAGTTGATCTCTATCTCACGCGTCCGCGAATCGACCATGCGACGCATGAACGCATCGAGGTCGTCTACCTGCAGCGGCGTAAAGACTTTGTTCATCTCCGCGGCCTTGAACGCGGCGTTGTGTAGGTAAGGCGAGAAAGTATAACTCGTGTCAGCGGCAATAATGCCAAAGACCTCGGTGCTGCTATCCAAGTCTTTAACGCGAAATACATCGCGCAGATCCGCGGCGGAAATTTGTCCGGGACCCGTTTCCCGACCTGAGTCGAGCGACGCGTAGACCAGCGGAGCACCGTATGCAAGACCGAGGATTCGTGTCCACTTGCCCGGCTCACCCATCGCGATCGGAATAAGATCCTTGCCGGTGGATTCAGCGTGCTGCAAAAGTTTCCAGACACCAATAGAGTCGGTAATGCGATCTGCGTTGACCGCGATCTTGATCGCTTTGCCAGTGAGATTCGCGAGTTCGTCGAACCGCTCTGTCAGGTTCGACCCACCGTTCGTTTGGAAATCATGGAACGAAATGATGGTTCGATCGGGATCGGGATCTAGCGGAAGATCGAGATCGAACTCGTGGTCTACTAGAACGTCGTTGTTCTCCAGCTTCCATAGGACGTTCTCCCAGAACTTCAATCTCTCGTCGAACGTCAGAGTGCGATGGCCACCTTGTTTCATCGGGCGGAATGTAAGCAGGAGTGGTGTGTTGATGTGTGCGAGTCGATTAAGAAGTGACGGGAACTCGGTCCCGCTAACGCAGTCGAATCGAACCTCGACAACATCCGCGACCGCTTGGCCGCGTTCGATCTGTGCCAACACTTCGTCGGCCGTTTCGCCGCAAACTGAAACGCAGATCCTGCCGTTATTCATAGCGAAGTGGCTCGCGATTCAGACGAATTCAAACTCATAACGAAACTGGCAGATGCGATCAAGCAGGCGACGACACCGAGAGCACACGCGACGACGACCGCGGTTTGTCCGCTCTGCTTCACGGCGATAGCGGTCAACGCCCATGCGATCGCGAGAGGGTAGAAGTAATCGCGTAGACGGAGTCTGATCACGATCGCGAGTCCGGCCGCGATGAGGATAAGGAGGACGGCGAGAATCGTTTCAGTGGTTACCGAATTAAGAGCGTTCAGGAACTTGAGCATGATCGCGAAATTGACGAGCGTCGCCGCCGTCACCCAACCAAAGTATATTTCGAACGAACCCTTTGCGATCCACGCGTCGGCGATCGATTCGGGTTCCCGAAGTATGAAGTTGATCGCGAATAGCGCTACCGCCAAGGCGGAGA
>DATEOJ010000435.1:0-2391 GCA_035274235.1 Pyrinomonadaceae bacterium | reverse complement strand
GCTTGCGAGTCCCGGGCAGGCTAACCGTAATTTGGTTCACGGAATTTCAGGGATGAGATAAAATAAGCCGCATGTCAGTTATCACCGACATTGAGAAGCAGGCTCTCGATCTTCCCGAACAGGAAAGGGCGAAGCTTGCTGATCGTCTCATCGCTTCTCTGCCTCCTGACTTCATATACGATGACGAGATCGAAGAGGCTGAAAGGCGGAGTCGCGAAATCGACGAAGATCCGAGCAAGGCAATTACGCTCGAACAGCTCGACGAAATTATCAAAGATCGTCGACGGTAATAATGCGGATTCAATTAGCTCCCACGGTCTACTCCGATCTATTGGAGATCCTGGAGTATTACGACTTGAACGCCGGTTCTGAAGTCGCGGCGGAGTTCTATGTGGAGTTTAGGCGTCAGGCAAAGGCCGCAGGCGACCGACCATATTCCTTTCCGCGATCAGGAAGATTCCGTCGTACTGACCTTCGTACTTTTCCTTATCACTTCCTTTTCGAAATCCTAGGTGACAACCTCGTCCGCATTCTTGTTGTCAGACACAATAGTCGGCACCCCAATTTCGGCCTGAAATGAAAGCAGGAGTAATAGATTGATGAAGGAAACGCGAGGCAGCCATTTCTCAGCCGGGCGGTAACAGAGCATAATGTTTTTGGTTTGAAATGGACGACGCAGGCTGACGTGAAACACTTGTCGATTATTTTCAGATGTGGGGCCGTTATTCTCCTGTTTATGCTAACGGGTTGCTCACAGGAGGTATCGCTGCCTCGACAGGCTCAGCCGCTTCCGCCGCCGCCACCTCCGCCGATGAAGCGCTTGGGAAAAGCGGAAATCCTTTACGCTTCGAAAACGAATCAAAAGCGTGTACGGATATACGTTTATATCCTCGGCACATCTGATGAAGTGCCCAAGGGAAGAAGCGAGGTGATTACGATGGAGATGGGATATTCTGTCTTGGGTCAAGAGATCCGGGCACCAGAGACCGTGCACCTCAACCTTGTCTCGTATTCGCCGGAGGTTCCAAAGTATGCCGACCATCATGATTTGACGATCCTTGCTGATGGAAAGGTATTAGTGCGTAACACAGCGGTGGATTTGTATGCCGATGACAGTGAGCCTACTTCGGTGAGCGAATCCTACGGCTTTCCGAAAATGAGCTTCTCTATCCTCGAAGGAATGGCTCGGGCAAAGGGTGTCTCGATTCAACTCGGACAAACAAAAATCGATCTTACCGACGAAGCTCTTCGTGCAATCCAAGATCTCTTGAAAACGACTCAGAACTGAACCAGACCTATGACCTACATCCGATCCACATTTCGTCACCCTGCATTGCCGAAGAATGATCTCGGTTACACAGTCGATTACTACGAGGGTTCGCTCTCGACGCTTTGCGCCGGTTGCGGGCATGATTCAATCAACGCGGCGATCGTCGAGGCTTGTTGGGAATTGAACATCGAGCCGCACAAGGTGGCGAAGCTTTCGGGTATCGGGTGCTCGTCGAAATCGCCGGCTTACTTTCTCGCAAACTCGCATGGATTTAACTCGGTCCACGGACGCATGCCGTCAGTCGCGACCGGGGCTAATCTCGCGAACCGCGATCTGATTTACTTCGGTGTCTCGGGTGATGGCGATACGGCGTCGATCGGGATGGGACAGTTTGTTCACGTGGTGCGCCGCAACCTGAAGATGGTCTACCTCGTCATGAACAACGGCTGCTATGGTCTGACGAAGGGACAGGATTCGGCGACGGCAGATGCGGGTTCGAAATCGAAGGCCGGATCGGTGAACTTGTTCGAAGCGATCGATCTCGCTTCGTTGGCGATCGAATTAGGTGCGACATTCGTCGCTCAAAGTTTTTCGGGCGATAAGGAACAACTCGTGCCGATCCTTCAAGCGGCGATGCGTCACAACGGTTTCGCATTGCTTAACGTGATCTCTCCGTGCGTGACCTTTAACAACAACCCCGGCTCGACGAAGTCTTACGACTACGTTCGCGAACATGTCGAAGCGACCGCGACGATGGACTTCGTGCCGATGATGCGTGAGATCAAGACGACGTACGAAGCGGGATCGATCAACGACCTGCTGATGCACGACGGCTCGTCGATACGTCTGCACAAACTCGCGAAGGATTGGGACCCGCAAGATCGGTTCTCGGCGGTCACCGCCATCCATCGGGCCAAAGAGAAGGGCGAGATCCTTACCGGTCTGCTCTACATCGACAAAGATTCGACCGGTCTGCACGACATGCTCAACACGAGCGACCGTCCGCTCAACTCACTTGGGAAGGATGTGTTGTGTCCCGGTAGTGAAGCGCTCGAGAAGTTGAACGCTTCGCTGCGTTGAACTCAAAGCTCCGCTTGTTGGCGCAATTAGCCGCAGATTAC
>DATEOJ010000434.1:0-6363 GCA_035274235.1 Pyrinomonadaceae bacterium | reverse complement strand
GTGGTGATTGAAGGGCGTCAGCGGATCGATCTCGACCCCACGACGCGCGAACTCCAGACCTTCGTCAAAACGTCCTTCGGTAAAGAGCACGATCGAGTACCAGACATACGCGTTGGCATTGCTCTGATTCAGATCGATCGCGCGGCGTAGGTGATACTCCGCTTTCGCCCAGTCATAGTTTCCGCCGTGAAGCGAGAAGCCAAGACTCGCGTGTCCTTCCGAGAGTGAGTCATCCAACTCGATAGCTTTCGTCGCGGCGGCTATCGCAGGCTGGAAACAATCTTGCGGCGGAAGCACGCCGACGATCCCAAGCCAGTTGTAATAATCCGCGATACCGGCGTACGCGTGTGCATATTCCGGGTCGGCGGCGATCGCACTGTGGAAACTAACGAACGCTTTGGCGAAACCGTCCTCAGTAGAACTGTTGAAGTAGTAGCGACCGCGCAGGTAATGCTCGAACGCTTCCGGAATATCCGTCCCACGCTTTACAAATTCTTCCAGCTCGCCGCCAGTCAATTGAGGCAGCAGGACCTCGATGACGCGATTTGAAAGCGTGTCTTCGAGCGTTAGCACATCGGACAGAGTCTCATCGATGGACGTTGCCCAGACGGCGGCGTTATCGAGAACGCTCAACAACTGGATCGTCACACGAAGACGGTCACCCGCCTTCTTGATACTTCCGTCGATGATGAAATCGACGTTGAGATCACGCCCCGCGCGGATCGGATCGAGGATGTCTTCTCCGAAACTGAGAATCGAGCTTGTCGGTCGTACGACAAACCTCCGCACCTTACTTAGTCGAGTGATTAGCGCGTCGGCGAGTCCGAGACCGAGAAAGCGGTCGTCGGTATGGCCGGCCGGGCCGAGGTTAAGGAACTTGAACGGAAGCACCGCAAGCGACTTACTGTTTTGCGGCACGCGCAAAAACGCATCGGGTGTCGAGGGTTTCGGTGAACTGAATGTCGGGGCCTCGATCGATGCCCCACTAAGATACCGCGAGAGATCGCGCGAAAACTCACCGACCGATTCGTACCGGTCGATCGGGTCCTTCGCGATCGCCTTCATGACGATATTGTCGAGACCTTTCGAAAGGTCGGCGAAGAGCTGCTTTTCAGTAGTCGATCTCACCGACAGGTAACGGTTCGGTGATGCACTGTAATGCGCCAAAAGATTCTCGGTGTGTTTGAGGATCTTACTCGGCGACGGTGGCAGGACCTCACAGATCACACGCGAAACTTCGTGAAGGGCACGCCCACCAAAGTTGTAGGGCTTATGCCCGGTGAGCAGTTCATAGAGAAGGACACCGAGCGAGTAGATGTCACTCTGCGGCGTGACATCGGCTCCTTGTACCTGTTCGGGCGAAGCGTAGTCCGGAGTCATCATCCGAAGCATCGACGCCGTCGGGTTGATCGACTCATGGATCAGATTCGGATCGAGTATCTTTGCAATTCCAAAATCGAGAAGCTTCGGCGAACCGACGCTGTTGATGAGGATGTTGCTCGGCTTTATGTCGCGATGGATGATCCGCTTCTCGTGGGCGTAGTCGATCGCGGAGCAAACCTTCTGAAAGAGTTTGAGGCGGGCTCTGAGATCGAGCTTCTTACCGTCGGCGTAGTTGTAAAGCGTCTCACCTTTGACGTACTCCATGACGAAGTACGGGACGTTGTCGGCCGTTGTGCCGCCGTCTAAGAGGCGTGCGATGAATGGGTGTTCGAACGATGCGAGTATCTGACGCTCATGACGAAAGCGTCGGATGATGAAGTCCGAATCCATCCCGCGCTTGATCAGTTTGATCGCGACCCGCTGCTGAAATTCACCGTCAGCCCGCTCAGCAAGGTAAACGGCACCCATGCCTCCGCGACCGATCTCGCGGTCGAGCCTGTAGACACCGATAGTCTTACCAAGGAAATTGTCGCGGTCGCCGTTGCCGGTGCTGGGGTCGATGGAATTCGAGATCTCTTTCTTCGAGGAAGTGTTGAGAAACCGGCTATCGGTCCAGATGGGCTTCTCGATAAAGTCCGATGCAGACTCGTCAAACTCCAGTAGTTTCGAGACTTCAGCGAGGAGTTCCGGATCGCTTTCACAGCGTGAGGCCAGATATGAAGCGCGACCGTCCGGCGGTAGTTCAACCGCAGCCTGGAAAACTTCATCGATCTCGCGCCAGCGATCGGGGGACATGGGTGAGGTAATTATAAACGAAAGCCCTGATTAATCTTGTACAGGGAAACGCGGTAAAGCAAGCAGGCCGCTATCGTCGACTTATTCTTCAGCCGAAAGGCGGAAACATCTCGGTGCTCGAAGATATTTTGTTGCGTCCGCTTGACAACCCTCGGACCGATTTTCTACCGTCTGTTCTTTCAAGACTGCCGGGTCTTGGGTTGCCAAAGACAATTTATTAGTTTTTGAACTGTCCGTTGGTTTTAACTTTCACGGCGCGCTTGAACACTCTTGTAGTCTTCCGTCCGAGTTTTTAATTTCCACGTCAATCAAAAAGTAAACGAGGGGTGAATACCCCTGAGGTAGAACTATGTCCAAACGAGAGAACGGGCAGCAGGTTCAGTCCATGCTGTCTGAGGAGAGGAACGCGTCTGCAGGATCGCGAAAGAGCATTTGGGTTATGATCGACGAAACGAGGTTTCCGCTAACGCATTCTTGATTCAAATCTATAGTGAGCGCGTGAAGAGCAGTGGGTTAAAGGAGTATAAGAACAATCTCCGATTTCCTACAAACAACTGAGGGGTTTTTGGTTATGAGATTTTTAATTACGCAGATGGTCTTGCTACTTTTAGGTATCGTATGCGCCATTTCCGTTTTGGCGCAAGATGACGTAGGTAGCAAATTGTTGCCTTTCCACGGTGAGAGAGGTTTCGGATTCATTGACGTTAGCGGCAAGATTAAAATTCCAGCGCGATTTGGCAACGTTTCTCGTTTTTCGGAGGGAGTCGCAGCCGTCGAGGTGGAAGGGGCGTGGAGGTTTATAACGACAAACGGAGATATCGCCTTCCAAGGAACGTTCGTGGAAGCTCGCCCATTTTCCGAAGGTCTCGCGGCGGTAAAAGTTGCAGGGGGGAGATGGGGCTTTATCAACAGGAAGGGCGAGTTCTCCATCAATCCAAAGTTTCTGTATGTCCGTGACTTTCATGAGGGCCTGGCACAGGTTGCAACGGATGGCCAAATGTTTCAAGGTGGCTTCCAAGGCAAGAAGGGTTTCATTGATAAGAAGGGTGGCCTAATCATTCTGCCACAATTCGATGAGGCCGGTGACTTCAGTGAAGGACTGGCCTGGACTGAGGTAAACGGCTGGCGGGTTTTTGTTGACACTTGCGGAATGCGCGCGTTTTCAGGACAGTTCACGTGGACGGGCAATTTCTCGGAAGGCCTCGCGCCGGTCTCCGTCGATAAAAAGGTTGGCTTTATTGATAAGAAGGGTTCTTTTGTTATCGCTCCCAGTTACAAGTTTGCCGAGGACTTTTCGGAAGGCCTCGCTTCTGCGCAATTAGGATCGAAATGCGGATATATTGACCGGTCGGGCGATGTTAAGATTCCCTTCACTTTTAGGGAATGTAAAAGCTTCTCGGAAGGCTTCGCTGCCGTCCAACCCTTGGCGAAAACGACTGACTGGGGGTATATCGACATAGAGGGGAGGCTTACTATTCGGCCAGCTTACCAATTAGTTGGCCCCTTTCTGTTTGGTCGGGCTCAAGTCTTTACCGCGAATGGGAGATATTACATTGATAAGACGGGTAGCCGGATCACCATTGAAGAATGATGTTTGAGAAATAATCATGTTTAGATTTAATAACGAAAACAAAACACAACTGACCACGAATTACGAAGCGATCCGCATTTCGCTTGCCTCAGCGGAGAAGCTCCGTTCGTGGTCGCACGGCGAGATGACGAAACCAAGACGATAACCTGCCGCCGGCGTTTGATTCGCTGGGGCGACGGGGGTTCTGACTACATTGAGGTTTTGAGATATTTGACGACTTGGACGATGACAAAAGATGAGAGATTCGCTGAAGTGTTTCAACAGTCGATTGAGGTAGCAGAGCGTCGCTTAGAGCCTTACGATTCGGCGAAAGACCCGTTGCAGAAAAGTGATCTCGAGAACATTATCAGGGTTCTTCGTAATCAGAAACGGATAGTCATACGTCAAGGAGTGGAGGTCTATGAAGGCGCATACGGGCCAAGTAAGCATTTGATTGATTTAGGCGAACCGGCCAACTCAGAGCTTAGTAATTCCGTTTACCAGATTGAAGTATTTTATAAAAAGAATTACTTAGAATTAATGACGAAGGAAGAGGTCTTTGCCGGAGTCATCGAAAGAGCAATCGATTTGGCAAAGGGCGAACTCGAAGCCTACGATTCCAATACTGCTCCCCTAACAAAAGAGTTGCTAGCAAGTATAGTTGACACTCTGTCGGAACGGAGACAGAGAGCTCTTACGGACGTCGTGAAGCCGTACGAGCGGACCCAATATGAATTCGTGAGGGAGTTAGACGGGTCTTCACAACTCGAAGGGTCGGCTCTGACCTATGTTGTGCATGAGATGGAAGCGTTCCACAAAGCGAACTTCTAGCGAGCTTGTTAGATTCGCTGACGCCAGATGTCCGCTCTATTACGACGGCAAGTAACTCGACCTCTTCGACGTCTGTCTCAACTTTCTTCCGGAGTACGGGAGTGATGTCGCTCTCGCGAGAGCTAGGATTTTGTTCGATGCGACTGATCTTTCTTTTCCATCAACTATTTGTTGATGAAATGAAACGGTCTGGCCCCTTGGAGGCGTCACGTAGCGTGAAGCATTATTTACCCATTCTGGGCGTGCTTGGCAGAAGTTTAATTCTGTTGACCCTTTTCCAGTATTTATCGTAAAATTTTGCTGGCGATCCCTCTCGCCTCCTGCCCAATGCCCGGTCCTCAACGAAAGATAAGTCTTATTTATTTTGTCGTTTCTACGCTATTACTCGTAGGAATGGTCCCGCTCATCCTCACCGGGTGGCTCCTCTCTCAGCGCAGTGCCCGCGAGCTCCGCGCCGTTGAGAACCGCTATCAGATCCAACTTGTCCAGGAAAAGGCCCGCCAAATCGAACTTTTCGGACAGCACCACTCCGATCTTGTAAAAGGCATAGCCAAGGCCCTTGAACTCGCAGGCACCGACAGCGTCCTTTCTTCGGCTGAGACCGAGTCGAAGCTTGGTTTGACCCTCCGCGAGAACCCGAGCCTTTTGTCTCTCTACATTCGCCCGAATTCCGGAGAGCCGCTGATCCTCTTCCGTCCTAATGCACTTTCGCGGTCCGACACTGAGTCGATCTCCGATCTCGCACTTCGATCCCTAACGACGCAGTCGCTCTTGGTCGGCAACCCGCAGAAGCTGCCTGCTTCCGGTGAATCCGTCCTAACCATCTCAGCCCCGGTAACGATGAACGGTGCAACAGCCGGTTCAATCGTCGCGGTAGTCTCGCTTAAAGATATTTCGCGATCTGTTGTTGGAACGGCCGGGATGAGCGAAGTCGACCTCTGGGCAGCCGGTCTTCCGATCGTCTTCGTAGTTGATGGTACAGGACGCGCCGTCTTTCATCCGGATTCATCACTCGTCGAAGCAAAGAAACAGATGGGCGATCTGAGGATCGTCGACGAATGGCAGCAGTCGAACGCGCAGATCCAATCTGGTCTTGTACCGTTCACTGCCGAATTTAACAACGCGTCGTACGACATGATCGGAGCGTACTCAACGGTCCAACTCGGTAACGACCTGACGCTCGGTGTCATCACGATGCAGGACGAGCGAAAAGCCCTCGCATCGGTCGGCGAAATGAAGACGCAGACCTGGCTGATCAGTCTTGCGTTTGCATTTGTCGCGATGCTCGTCGGGTCGATCGCGGCTAGAACTCTCACAGCTCCGATCTTAAAACTCTCTGCAGCCGCCGGACGTGTCGCTTCCGGCGACTTCTCAACGCGTGTCGAGACACGCAACATGACGGAGATCGGCACACTCGGCGAGTCGTTCAATACGATGAGCGATAAGCTCGAGGAACACATCGCCCGTCTTGCAAAGGCGGCTCAGGAAAACCGCGAGCTGTTCGTCGGAACGGTAAAAGCCCTCGCCGCCGCGATCGACGGAAAAGACAAGTACACGCGAGGTCATTCCGAACGCGTTGCTCGCATCTCGGTCGCGATCGGTCGTCAGATGAATCTGCCCGAAGACGAGCTTGAGACACTTCGTATAAGCGCTCTGCTTCACGACGTCGGCAAGATCGCGATAGACGACAACATCCTCAAAAAACCTGCGGCACTCACGGACGAAGAGTTCACGATCATGAAGACCCATCCGCAGAAGGGCTACAAGATCATGTCGCAGATCCC
>DATEOJ010000433.1:0-5137 GCA_035274235.1 Pyrinomonadaceae bacterium | reverse complement strand
GGATAGCTTCGCAGGACTCGATCGATGACAGGATGAGTCCCTTGTCTCTTTCGTCGGTGGTTTTCGTGAGCGTCGCTTTTAGCGGTTCGAGATAGCGGTTTGCTGCGGCGGCGAGGCTACGCACACCTTTCGGAAACAGTTCGCCGCCTACTTTGTTCTGGGCAAGCGTGTTGTCATTATGCAGAGCAACGTCGTCGACGTCATCGACCGCTTTCTGCAAAAGCTGCTTTATGTCGTAGAGAAGTTCCGTCTTCGTTCCCGATCGAATGTCGCCCCATTTCTCGTTATCCTTTTCAGACTGCTTCCAACCGCCAACCTCAACTCCCAGCGCCGTAAAGCGGCGGTCGATCATTTTCGTCAACACATCGATGCGTTTATCGATGTCCTGATTGTTTCGGATGAGTTCGATCTCGGGTTCGGTCATGTAATCGCGCTTTTGGGCGAAAGCTGGAACTGCGACCACAACGATGAGGATCAGAAAGGGAAGTAGGTATTTCATAACGGTGATTCGTCCGGTTTCTTGCCGGGCGGAACGACGGTGTCGTCAAAGAGCGGCTCGATCGCTTTTGCCCGAGCGTTGCGGAGATTCTTTATAAGGTTGCGCACGTACCGTTCGTAACGGATGGGAAGTATGCGACGCATCAACTCCAGTCGCGGAGTGAAGGCGCGAAGACCGATCTCGAAACGTTTGAAGTTATAGATAACTTTCTTGCTATCGCGATCGCTCTTGTCGAGAAACTCGAGCATGTTGTCCATCAACCCGTGAAAACCACCCAGCTCGACGAACATCTGATCGTAGTTTTCCGCTGCATGCAGAGTCTCGGATTGCTTCAAGCGAACGTCCATCAATTCGAGGGCGAGTTTCGTCCTGCGCTTTACTTCGGTCTCGGCGGCGAGTTGAGTTTTTTCAGTTTGGCTAAGAACCTTGAGCGGAGGCGGAGCGACGTCGTCGTCGATGATCGGATTCTGCCCTACGCACAGCGAAGAAAAGCCGACCAGAGTCGTGACAAGCGCGAGCATGCGGACAAGGTTCAACTTTCGTGAACGGCTAACCACGCTTTTTTCCTTTTCCTTCCTTAATAAGATTCAAAACGGCAGGCAGTCGTAAATTTACTTTTTCGATTTCCAGTTTACTTGATTCGGGATCGGCGATGCGAAGAAACTGCTGGTAGTTCGCAGCGGCGTCGGGGAACTCGGCCAACTTGTCGTGAACGATCCCCAAAAAGTAGTAACCGATCGCCTGGTCCGGCTGATGCTCGGTGAGCCAACGAAATTCGATCTTCGCTTCGGCGTAACGCTGCATTTGAAAAAGCGCTGTCGCAAGATTTGCGTGCACCGTTGTGTTTTCGGGAGCGATCGTCAAAAGCTTTCGCAGGACGGTTACCGCATCCGAGTAAGACTTTGCCTGGACGAGCGCCGCTGCATAACCGATGACTGGCTGCACATCGTTGGGAGAGACCTCGGACGCTCGACGGCAGTAGTCGAGAGCTTTAGTAGGATCGCTTGTGCGATAGGCGGAACAGAGTCTGGCAAGTGCCGTCGCGTTCTTCGGATCCGCCGCGAGCTGTTTCTCGAGATCGGCGGTGTCGGTCGTGGTAGCGGCCTGTATCTGTTTCTTTAGGTCTACGATCTCCGGTCCGGGGGATTGGATCGAGTCGATCGCTTTCATGGCGTCGTCGATCTTGCCCTGACTTAGCAGAACACGAATCCGCAACGCCGTAGTCGTTTCCGACTTGGGAGCGATGGCCTCTAATCGTTTGATGAAGCCCTCGGCCGCGGACGGGTCGTTCTCAAAGATAGCGATGTCGGCGGCGGTCGAGAGTGCGAACAGCGACTTCGGATCTATTTCGAGTGCTTTTGCCGCACTTGCCTTTGCGCTCTTTCGATCGCCAAGTGAATTCTCTATCGCTGCACGCGAGGCCCAGATCGACGCCGTCGGGTTTGCCTTTGAAGTAAGCGTGCGAAGACGGTTCAGAAGCGGATTCAAAACTTCAGGTGATGCGTTGGTGCGCAAACGCAACTCGGTCAGTGCCGCGTACGCAGGGAAATTCATGTCGTCGATCTCGATAGCCTTTGTCAGATGTCGTTCCGCGTCGGCGTATCGCTGTTGACGAACCAACACCGAACCGAGACTCGCCATCGCAAGCGACCAGTCGTCTCGCAGTTCCACCGCATGGCGAAACGCAGTCTCGGCCTCCATGAATTTGCCAAGCGACTGATAGGCACTCCCGCGCTGCAACTCGGCCTCGGGAAAGTTTGGGATCAATTTGAGAGCCTTCTCGTAATTCTCGATCGCGAGTTTCAAGTCGCCCTTCTCGTGTGCGTCCTGACCTTTATTAAAGAGTTCGATCGCCTGGTCGCTCGGGTTGTCATCGTTCTGCGCCAGGACACGCGCATTCGATCCGGCAACAGCCGTCGCTAGTGCAATGCAAAGAAGAATGATGCGCGATCCTTTTGTTAGAAGGTCGGGAACGGTTGGGTTCATCGGACAAATCGAACTTCGCGATATTAACATTCGACGAATGTGTTTCCGAATCGAATGCAGTTACTTTTTTCCGCAATCATTTGCTTCAGCGTTTTGCCTAAGATAAGATTTCGGTTTGTTCAACGATAGCAAATTAAAGGACTTTAGCCTGGAAATGATCCACAGCGAGTCAGCCATCCAGAGCACCGCAACGACCAACTCCTCGGAGCAAAAGGAAGCAAGTCTGCGCCGTATGATGCGGGAATCAAGGTCGGTGTTGGTCGCCTACTCGGGTGGCGTCGACAGCTCGTATCTCGCGCATATTGCAACGCAGGAGCTCGGCGATCGCGCTTTGTGCGTTCTCGGTATTTCGCCGAGCGTCTCGACTTTCCAGCGTACGGAAGCGATCGAGCTCGCCGCCGGCTTCGGCTTTAAGTTTGAAACGGCAGAGACACACGAACTCGACGATCCTCACTACTCGGCCAATCCGTCGAATCGTTGCTTCTTCTGCAAGTCGGAGCTCTATACGAAACTTTCGGCGCTTGCGACCGAGCGGGGAATCGATACCATCGTTGATGGGACGAATCATGACGACATCGCGGACATACGTCCGGGCCAGATGGCCGCGCGTGAACTTGGCGTTCAAAGTCCGTTGGCTGATCTTGGTTTTTCAAAGAGCGACATTCGTGAACGAAGTCGGGTTCACGGACTTCCCACGTCGGACAAGCCGGCGAGTCCGTGTCTTTCATCGCGCATCGCGTACGGCGTACCGGTGACGATCGAACGACTGAGTCGCGTCGAACGAGGTGAAGAGTTTCTGCGTTCCGAGGGACTGCGAGAGTTCAGGGTTCGAGTACACGCTGACCTGGTGCGACTCGAGATCGCTCTTGACGAGATGTCCGCGGTTCTAAACATGGAGACCGCTGCGCGTTACTCGCGCGTATTCAAGGAATTAGGTTTTAAATATGTGTCGCTTGACCTGACGGGTTTCAGGTCGGGCAGCATGAACGAAGCAATAAATATAAAGAAATAATTTTGGAGAGTAATTAACGATGGCAAATCCGATGGCAGACGAAATGCGGCGTTTCAAAGGAAGCGACGAGAAGAACCCCTTCGAGGCAATGAGTGAGCGATTCGACCGCGCCGCTCAGCTTCTCGGGCTCGATCCTGACCTTTACGCCGTGATGCGCGTCCCCAGCCGAGAGATCAAGGTCTACATCCCGGTAAGAATGGACACCGGACACATTCAGGTGTTCGAAGGATTTCGCGTCCAGCACAACTTCGCGCGAGGTCCGGCAAAGGGCGGTATCCGCTACGCACCCGATGTGTCGTTGGACGAAGTGAAGGCCTTGTCGGCGTGGATGACCTGGAAGTGCGCCGTCGTGAACGTTCCGTTCGGCGGTGGTAAGGGCGGCATCATATGCAACCCGCAGCAGATGTCGATCGGAGAGTTAGAGCGTCTGACCCGTCGGTACACGGCGGAGTTGATCGACTTCATCGGTCCGGACAAGGACGTGCCGGCGCCGGACATGAACACGAACGAGCAAACGATGGCGTGGATCATGGATACCTTCTCCATGCATGCCCGGCATACAGTGACCGCCGTTGTGACGGGTAAGCCGGTTGCGCTTGGCGGTTCGCTCGGGCGTCGGGAAGCGACCGGCCGCGGTGTGCTGTTCACGGTGAACGAGGCGATCAAGCGATTCAATCTCACGCCGGCTCAGACCTCGGTTGTCGTTCAGGGATCCGGAAACGTTGGCGGCATCGGTGCACAACTGATGCATGAGCAAGGATATAAGGTCGTCGCGATCTCGGACGTCGGCGGCGGTATCTATAATTCGAACGGCCTCGACATTCCGAAGGTTCTCGAGTATCTACAAAAGAACCGGTCGCTTGAAGGCTATAGCGACGCGGACCACGTTGGTAATAAAGATCTGCTCGAGATCGAGTGCGATGTTCTTGCCCCGTGTGCAACTGAGAACCAGATAACGTCGGAGAACGCCGACCGGATCAAGTGCAAGATCCTAGCCGAGGGCGCAAATGGTCCGACGACCCCGAGGGCCGATAAAATACTGCACGATAAGGGGATTTTTGTAATTCCGGACATTCTCGCGAACGCCGGCGGTGTGACGGTTTCATACTTCGAGTGGGTCCAGGACCGCATGGGGTACTTCTGGTCTGAGAACGAAGTAAACGCGCGACTTGAGGACAAAATGGTAGCGAGCTTCAACGAGCTGTGCCATTACGCCGAAAAACACAACGTCGATACCCGAACGGCGGCTTACATGCTGGCCATTGACCGGGTTGCTTACGACACTCGAATGCGAGGTATTTACGCCTAAAGAAAATTTGCGTAATTTGTTAAAAATGCTTGATTTTAGGGATAAGTTGCGTTAAGGTCTATCCAAGGGAAGGTGATGCCAAGTAACAGATTCCGTTGACTTTTGGTCAATGCTTTCTCAGAAATTTGCAAATATAGACTTATCTTTGCGTGTGCGCGAGGGCCTTCAGACTAGCAGGTTCGGAAGACTTGTAGCGTATGTGATATTTGAGTAGACTACCGAAAAAATGCGGTTAATGTCTTTGGTAGCTACAAATTGAAATTTAATTTTTTATTTTCGGCGGAGGAATATGATGAAACTCGCGTACAGAGTGTGTATCGTTACGCTGATC
>DATEOJ010000432.1:0-3289 GCA_035274235.1 Pyrinomonadaceae bacterium | reverse complement strand
CGATTCGACGCCGCTTACTCACCGCAGAGCGACTCCCTCACTCACCCTCGAGCGACTCCATTGACGGAGCTCCCCGGGCGAATAGCTTCTTGGCGATCTGCATTCGGATTCGATCTTCGATGAGACGGACGATGTAGGTTTCAGTTATCGTTGGGGCGAACCGCTCGTCACATATCAGGTCAAGAATTCCTTGTTTACCTCCTGCGAGCCAACTGCCGGAGATGCGTATGCCGCCATCGCCGTGCGCGATGAGTTTCTCGGCGGCCGTCTGGACATTTGGAACTGGCGTGGCCCTGTGCGCGGCTTGTTTGTCGGCGAAAAAGGAGAATGCGAGTTCCGTTTTTGCTTTTGCGGCGGCCTCGACGCACAGCTCCCACGCGACCTGGTTATAAACAGAGTCGAACGAAGTTTTTTCCATAGAAGATGTAACGAAAGGCGAGTCGGTGAGAAAAAACGCGCGGTTTCACTAAATGGGAGTAACGACAAATCCGGGCAAAGGAGCTCAAATTGAGACGAAGATTTTTTGAGAGGCCGCCGAATTAGAGGAAACGCGGAGACCATCGTCGGGCTCTCGACGAGTTTAACAAGTGGCTCGATCTCCTAACACGGACGCCGATAGCGGCGGCGACAATGAATGCGTCGACGTGGGCGGCGTAAACGAACGCGTCCACACATACCGCGTAGATAACTCAGCCTGGGCCGGGGCAACAAATTTACAGAGAATTATTTCCGCGGCGTAGGCGTATCCGACACGGTAAAGAAATCACCCGTACCGTTGTACGTCCTCAGCATTCGCATCACTTCCTCATACCCGAACGGACGAGCGCCTCGACGTCCGAAGACGGCGATTTGATTTCCACTTTCATCCGCCGCACGATCGCGATCGAGTCCTTTGGAAATGTGAAGTGCAGGACCGTGGGTCTTATACGACGCGATCAGGCGCGGTTCGGGTCGCGGACTGAAACCGGCGTAGGTCGGCATCGTCTCCGGATCGGTCATCTGCAAAACGCGCAATCCGTTCTTACCGTCCGCGATATATGCGTAGAGGCTGGCATTCGTCATTGCGATCCGGATCGCGTGGGTATCGTTAAGCGCTCCTTCAGCGTTGAATGTCTGATCCAGCCGCGGCTGCTCCGGACGCTCAACATCGATGATGGCAATGCCTTCGCTTCCGTTCGCGACGTAAGCGTACGTTCGTGCGAGATAGATATCGTTTGCGTGATTGAGAGGAACGTCGGCACCGTCAACTCTTCTCACCTCGCCCTTCGACTGCAGCTCGCGAATATCGACGACGTGCAGACCGGTGCGATCGACAACGAATGCGTAAAGGAACTGCACCGCGACGGCCCGCGCCTCGTCAAACGGAATTCGCGCGGAGATCTTTGGCTGAAGCGGGGTCGAGAGATCCACGACGACAACATCGCGCGGCGTCGTGATCCAAACAAAGTTTCCGGCGATCGTGATGTTGCTTGCTCCATTCAATGCACCGTCGGGATTGAACGTGAGAGCACGACGAAGAAAGTTGTTGCGCGGATCACCATCGAGCAGCGTCGCCGCGTTGACGAGGATCAGGCCCTCTTCACGATCCGCCACATACAGATATGCGTACAGCGGATGGATCGGCTGCTCTTCGTTTATCGCCGGCGCAGGTTTGCCGGCCGCCTTCGCCTCCGCGTTCAGACGGACGGCTTCTTCAGGCGGAACTTGTTTGTAAGTACCATCGTCGTTCCTAACCGTTCTCCACCGGGCCGGATCGACCGCAAGCGTCGACGGTGCTGCGACCGCCGTCGCGTACTTTGTATCGACGTAGAACTTCTGCCCGAGCGGCGACACCGGCGCCTTGACGATGCGTTCGGAGAAACCCTTGTGATCGATCTGCGCGACGTCGTAAACGCGCAGCCCGCCTTTGCCCGCCGCGATGTACGCGTATTCGCCGCGCACCTGGACCTGCAGCACCTCGGGCTTACCTTTGTTCTCGTAAACCTCCTTTAGCTCGCGCCCGTCGCGTACAAACTCATCGAAGTTATCCTTGTACGCGAGCCGGTGAAGCGTGCTGCCATAGACCGCCTGCGGTTCGTTGTGCTCGGTGACCGCGATCGCCTCGAGTGCATCTTCGGCCGCGACATAGATGTAACGGCCCATGAAGTTGACGAAGTTCGTGCCCTGAAGCATAACCTGCGCAAGCCACGCATTGTTGTCCTTGTCTTTGGAGACGTGGCAGTCGGAACACGTCTGGGTCTCCTTTCCGCGGACGGTGTGCGGCACGTGCGTGTTGAACGCCTGACCGTTGAAACCCTCGGCCGAGACTGTCTGCTGCTGGTGATAGATCCATTCGCGATTCTGGTTTCGCGAACTGACAAGAACCGCCGAACTCGAGCGAACCGGCGCGACTTGATGTCCCGTCACCGTTCCGTCTTTACCGAGCATGAAGATGTCGTCTCGGATCACCTGGAAGTTGTACGACGTGTAATTGCGCGACATGCCGCCTTCATTGTGACGGTTCGGCATCTTGCGATTCGCTTCCATGCTCAAGTGGCATCCGAAGCAACTTGTTACCCACGATGTGTGACACGCGTAGCACGTGATACTGCTGTCCTGATGCGCGAGACGTTCGTTCGCGGCGGTCGCATCGCCCCATGTCGTCGCGTCGCGTTGCATCGTCTTCGCGTAGGCAGACTTTTCGTTGTAGTCGGGATTGCCGGGGGTGACCGTGTCGGCGGTCTGTTTTACTTTCCACCAACGACCGGGTTCGACGATCGAGTTCTGCACGATGTCGCCACGCTTCAGCTCGACATCCTTCCCGTTCGCATCTTTGCGCTTTGCGTCTCGATTGATCACTTCGAGCACCGACCGGCGACGCCCGTCAGATCCGCGGAATTGCAGACGCGTCAGGTCGCGACCCGTTATCGGTTTCTTCGCCGTCTCGCGGCGAGCTTTCTCCGCCTCGGAAACCGGCATCGCTCCCGGTCCGCTCGTGATCGTGTTCGCCCGTTCTTTCATCGAGCCGTGGCAATCGACGCATCCGATCTCGACCGCCGCACGCGGCTCGTTGTAAAGAATGCCGGTGCCATGAGCGTCCTGTCGGAAGTGGCAATCGACGCAGTGCATACCGCGCTCGAGATGTATGTCCTGAAGATGGACGGCCTTGTTCCACTTGTTGGGATCATCGGGCTCGATCTTGTTGTCTTGAGCGTCGAGAAGATTTCCCTTCCGATCTTTTTTGTAGACGTTCTTGTAAACCCACCCGTGACCATGCGAGTCGGCAAACTGGACGCGGGTGAGCATCTTG
>DATEOJ010000431.1:0-7410 GCA_035274235.1 Pyrinomonadaceae bacterium | reverse complement strand
TAGATGTCCGCCGTCACCTCACGCGAGATCGTGCCGTCGACGCGATGGTCGGCTTTTACGATGATGCGTTCGGAGTCAACGTAGTCGACAACGCCGTTACGTTTCGCGATAACAACCGCTCCCGAGTCACGTGCAGCGACCTTCTCCATACCGGTTCCGACATACGGCGACTCGGCACGCAGAAGCGGCACTGACTGACGTTGCATGTTTGAACCCATCAACGCACGGTTGGCGTCGTCGTTCTCGAGGAACGGGATCAGCGATGCGGCGACCGACACGAGCTGCTTCGGCGAGACGTCCATGTACTGAATGTCCGCACGGTCTGACGTGATGAACTCACCCTTCTGACGAGCAGCGTTGCGCTCGTTCATCAGGTAACCCTTCTCGTCCAGCTCGATGTTCGCCTGACCGATAACGTAACGGTCCTCTTCCCAGGCGGTGAGATAGAAAGGATACGGCTCGAATTCAGCCTCTTTTCCTTCTTCCTTCGCCACCTTTTTATTTGCCTTCTCGACCTCTTCGAGTGGAACGTGTTCACGCGGCTTGAACTTCGTGTCGCCGCCGTTGTGAACCTTGACGTACTCGATCACTCGTCCGTCTTCGACCTTTCGGTACGGCGATTCGATAAACCCAAACTCGTTGATGCGTGCGAAACACGACAGCGACGAGATGAGACCGATGTTCGGACCTTCAGGCGTCTCGATCGGACAGATACGACCGTAGTGAGTCGGGTGAACGTCGCGGACTTCGAATCCGGCACGCTCGCGCGACAGACCGCCGGGTCCGAGTGCCGATAGACGACGCTTGTGCGTGATCTCCGACAGCGGGTTGGTCTGGTCCATGAACTGCGACAACTGCGACGAACCAAAGAACTCACGGACCGCGGCCGTCACCGGCTTTGCGTTAACGAGGTCGCGAGGCATCGTCGTGAACATGTCCTGCTGGATCGACATCTTTTCTTTGATCGCCCGTTCCATGCGCTCGAGACCGATGCGGAACTGGTTCTCAAGAAGTTCACCTACCGCGCGGACGCGGCGGTTGCCGAGATGATCGATGTCGTCCTGCGAAAAGTTCTCGCTATTCTTCTTCATGCGAAGCAGGTAATTAACTACCTCGACAAAGTCGGAAGCGGCGAGAAGCGGATCATTGATGCGGTCGCGCTCGGGGCGGCCCATCTTGATGTTGAACTTGAGACGTCCGACACGCGACAGATCAAACCGGCGCGAATCGAAGAACATTCCTTCGAGCAAGTGATAAGCGGTCGGAACGGTCGGCGGATCGCCGGGACGCATCTTGCGGTAGATCTCGAGAAGTGCGTCGACCGGTTTGAGGATCGCGTCCTTCTTGAGCGTCGAGGAAATGACTTCGCCGATCTCGTCCGTCTTCGGGAAGAACACTTCGAAGCCGCCAATATTCTCCTCGATGATCTGCTGGAGCTTGGCCGACGTGAGTTCGCTGTTCGACTCAGCGATAACCTCACCGGTTTCGGTGTTGATAATGTCATCAACTGCGTACGCAGCCTCGAAATCGTTGATCGAAACCTCGACGCGGTCTTTCTTTAGTCGACGAAGTTCGGCGATCGCGGCCTTCGTGATCTTCTTACCGATCTTCGTGACTTCTTCTTTTTTGTCCTTAATATCCTCTTCGGCCCGCATCCCGGCGAGGTGAGTAGCACCCTCCGGTTTGACCTTGATATAGAGCTTGCCCTTATCTACGACCGCATCGTCGATCGTGTAGAACAGCTTGATGATATGCGCGTTCGAGTACTCCGCGTTTTTGACGACCTCTTCAAGGATGCTGTCCGAGACGGTCTTCATGTCGATCTGCGGGCTCAGCCACATACCGAGTGCACGCAGGAAGATCGTCGCAAGGATCTTTCGTTTACCAAGGCGTGCGTGAAGAATTCCCTTCTGGTCGTATTCGAACTCGACCCACGAGCCACGGTAAGGAATGATCTTCGCGAGATACTCATCGCGATCGCCTTTGAAGAAAACACCGGGCGAGCGATGAAGCTGCGAAACGATCACGCGCTCCGTACCGTTGATGATGAACGTACCGTTGTCGGTCATCAGCGGGATCTCGCCGAAGAAGACGTCTTCTTCTTTGATATCGCGGATCGTCGAGGTCCCGGTCTCGGCGTCCTTATCGAACACCGTCAATCGGATCTTGACCTTTAGTGGAACGCTGTACGACATGCCGCGTTCCTGACATTCCTGTTGGTCGTGCTTATGTTTCAAACCGACGGGCTCACCGCAGTTCGGGCAAAGCTTCGGGCGCACCGCGTTAAAAGTGCCGCAGTGGTTACAAAGAACTTCAGCCGGGTTGAACGGATCGACCTTGATCTTGGAACCGCAGTTTTTACAGTTTGCACGGAGATGCTCGAGGCCTTCGAGGTTTCCGCACTTACACTGCCAGTTTCCGATCTGGTATTCGACGTACTCGAGCGTCGCGGTTTCGCGAAAGTCGGAGACCGGGAAGATCGAGCCGAAAACCGACTGCAATCCGATGGTGTCCCGCTCTTCCGGAATAAGATCCATCTGCAGGAAGCGGTTGTACGACTCGCGCTGAACCTCAATAAGGTTCGGAATTTGCGCGGTCGTATAGATCTTTGAAAAATCTTTTCGCTCCGGAGACTGGCTAGTCCGGCGTCCCAGGCCATGTGAATTATTCTGAAGCGGATTGTTGATCATATGACTAAAAAAGGCTGAAGAAATACTTGTTGATTAATCCGTCGTTTATTGCTAGCATTCCGGTGTTATCGAAAGCTCCCAGCAAAAATTTTCAAGTAAAGACGGCAAATGCGGTCGAGGGTAAAGTTTACCCAGACCGCTTTTCAGCAGTAGATAGCTGCTAGATAATTTTTCGAGAGTGTCGCAAAAAGACACCGACTCCCATTTTCGCGATACCAAGATCGCGCCAAAACCGCAAGAAACCCCAATAAAACTTAGGCTTCACATCCGTCGGTTGACGGTAATCGCTAAGTAAACCTAAATCAGCGCAGACGTTAGTTTACCAGCTAGACCCAGCCGACACAAACTCAGTCAGGAAAAGTTCAGGATCGGGCCGCCGCACGAGGCGAAAAGGCCGATCCTGAACCATTTTCCGATGACTATTTGACTTCGACCGAAGCGCCGGCTTCCGTAAGCTTGGTCTTGATCTCTTCGGCTTCGTCCTTCGAAACGCCTTCCTTGAGCGCTTTCGGAGCACCGTCGACGAGGTCCTTCGCTTCCTTGAGGCCGAGACCTGCAACGACTTCGCGAACAACCTTGATGACTGCGATCTTGTTGCCGCCGGCCGAAGTAAGGATAACGTCAAAAGCATCCTTCTCTTCCGCAGCAGCAGCACCACCGTCACCGGCCGGAGCCGCCATCATTACCGGAGCCGCAGCAGCAGCAGCCGACACACCAAAAACCTCTTCGAGCTCTTTGACCAGCTCCGACGCTTCGAGAAGCGTCATTCCCTTCAAATATTCAACAACGTCGTCTTTTGTAATCGCCATTTTATTATCTATCTCCTCTATCGGGTTCTGTGTTTACAAGTAAAAAGTAAAAAGGCAAAAGGCAATATCTGCCTGAGCTCGGTACGGTTTACCTGCTTATGTACTCGAGAAGTCGAGAGCAACAAGGTGTCAGGAAACGATTTCCTTTTACCTTTTTACTTTTTACTTCCCTTTTGTCAGCCGCTAGAACCCACGGGACTCGTCCGACCGGGTTGCATCTCCTTTCGGTTTCGGGTCCGACGCCGGAGCGACCTGACAAATCGCTCCCGCTCGTTTTCCTTGAGTACGGCTCGTTCAACTTCGAGATCTCAAATTTCAAATTTGAAATTGATATCTCAAAAACTATTCAGCTTTCTCTTCGCCTTCAGCTGCCGGTGTTTCTTCAGCCGGTGCAGCCTCCGCCGCCGGAGCTTCTTCCGCGTGTGCTTCAGCAGCCGGTGCTTCAGCTTCAGCAGCCGGTGCTTCCTCAGCAGGTGCTTCTGCAGCCGGCGCGGCTTCAGCCTCAGCGGCCGGTGCAGCTTCTTCAGCTTTAGCTTCCGGAGCAGCCGCGGCACCACCATCGACGGCCTTATCGCCGATCTGCTTGATAACGATAGCCAGGTCACGCGGCACCGCATTGATAACGGTTACGAGACGCTGTGCCTGTGCATTGAGCACGAAGAGCAACTTCGAAATGAGTTCTTCCTTCGACGGCAAGCTCGCGATCGACTGAACCTGCGTAAGGTCGACCAGCCGCCCATCAACGACGCCCGTCTTAAAGGTGTAGACCTCGGCGTTGTCCTTCATGAACTTCGAGATCGCCTTCGAAAGAATGACCGGGTCATTCTCGGTCCACGCGATCGCCGTTACACCCTTGAAGGCCTCGCTTGCCTGCTCGAACTGCGTATCCTTGACCGCGATCCTCGCCAGCGTATTCTTTACAACTTGATACTTTGCACCCGCCTCACGCAGGTTGTTGCGAAACTCGATATCCTTGTTGACCGACAGTTTCGTAAAGCTGACGACCATAGCGGATTTCGCGTTCTGCAACGACTCAGTGAGGGCGTTCAAATCTTTCTGTTTTGTTTCTCGTGACTTCATTACTTATTCCCTCACCTATTAAACGTACGCGAGCTCGTCGAGCAGTACGCCCGGGCTCATCGTCGCAGCAACATTGATCTTCTTCAGGTAACGGCCCTTCGCGGTAGTCGGCTTCGCCTTGATCACCGCATTGATAAGGACACGCAGGTTCTCCTGAAGCTTCGCCTCATCGAACGACACTTTGCCGACCGGCGAGTGAATAACGCCCGTCTTGTCGACGCGGTATTCGACCTTACCAGCCTTGGTTTCTTCGATGGCCGTCTTAACGTCCATCGTTACCGTTCCTGTCTTCGGATTTGGCATCAGGCCTCGAGGACCGAGGACCTTACCCAACTGACCAACCTTGCCCATCATGTCGGGCGTGGCGATAAGAGCGTCGAATTCGAGCCAACCGCCTTTGATCTTCTCAACGATGTCGTCGCCGCCTGCGATGTCAGCACCGGCTGCTTCGGCTTCTTTGATCTTGTCGCCCTGAGCAATTACAACGACCTTCTTGGCCGCGCCACCCAGACCGTGCGGAAGCACGATGGTTCCGCGAACAAGCTGATCCGCCTTACGGGGATCGACGCCGAGCCACATCGTCAGTTCGACGGTCTCGTCAAACTTCGCGAACGCGACTTCTTTCAACTTCGACACCGCTTCTTCAAGCGTGTGCTTCTTGCCGGTCTCGATCTTTTCGAGCGCGGCGAGATACTTCTTACCTCGTTTCATTTTACCTCCAGGTGTTAACGAACGACTCTGTCGTTCTCCCTTATAAGTCCTATAGGTCCCATAGGTCCTATAGGTCCCATTCTTTTCTACTATCCTTCAACCACAAGCCCCATCGACTTCGCAGTTCCTTCGATCGTACGCATCGCGGATTCGATGTTCGTAGTGTTCAGGTCCTGCAACTTCTTCTGGGCGATCTCACGGATCTTGTCGCGCGAGATGGTTCCAACCTTTTCCTTGTTCGGCTTGCCCGATCCCTTCGGGATACCGGCAGCCTTACGAAGCAAGTCGCCTGCCGGCGGTGTCTTCGTCTCAAATGTGAACGAGCGGTCGGCGTAGACAGTGATCACGACCGGGATCTTCATATCCGGATCGTCGTTCTGAGTCTTCGCGTTGAACGCTTTGCAGAACTCCATGATGTTCACGCCGTGCTGACCGAGAGCCGGTCCGATCGGCGGTGCCGGGTTTGCTTTACCGGCGGGAATCTGCAACTTGATGTAACCTTCTATCTTCTTTGCCATTTCTTTTTTCGATTAACGATCCCGACGCTGTTCAGTCGGGAATGTCCTCATTTACTATTTTGGATTTTAGATTTTCGACTTTGGATTGAAGAACTGGCCGAACGACCAATCCAAAATCCAAAATCTAAAATCCAAAATCGAACTACTCTTCTTCTGCGAACGTGACCTTCTCGACGTCCAGGAAGTTCAATTCCACGGGAGTCGAACGCCCAAAGATGGTCACAGTAACTTTCAGTGTCGTCTTTTCCTCGTTCACTTCCTCGACCTTACCGGTGAAGCTTGCGAACGGTCCGGACTTGATACGAACAACCTCACCGACCTCATACGAGAACTTCGGTTTCGGCTTCTCCGTCGCGACCTCGATGTTGTGAACGATCTGATCGACTTCAGCCTGCGTCAACGGCGTCGGCTGTTTTCCACCCAGGAACCCCGTCACTTTCGGGGTCGATTTGATCGCGTGAAAAACATTGTCGGGGATCTTTCCCTTCTCGTCGCACTCGATCTCAACCAGAACGTAACCCGGATAGAACATCCGTGACGACTCGATGCGTTTGTTACCGCGCATCTCGACGACCGTTTCCTTCGGCAGCAACACTTCGGTTATCTGCCCTTCGAGCTGCATATCGCGGATCCGGGCATGAAGGCTCTCAACGACCTTATTCTCGTGTCCCGAATATGTGTGGATGAAATACCACTGCTTCATCATCACTGATCCTTAAGCCCCCGCGATCTTGTTAACCACCCACGTCAACGCTTCGAGAACGTAGGTCCACGCCTGATCGATCAGAAAAAGGTAGATCGCAAAAAAGATGACACTGATGATCACGATGATCGTTGTGTTCTTTACGTCTTCGGATGAAGGGAATGTCGTACGATCCAGCTCAGCGCGAACGTCCTTGACGAACTCGCCAACCCCTTCCTTTTTCTTTTCTTGTTCCATGACTGCTTGCGCCACGCTTTTCTCCTCGGATGACAAACTTTAGTTTGTCACTGCGACAAACCAAGTTTGTCGTATTGTCATCTGGCAGGGGTACCAGGACTCGAACCCGGACCTAAGGTTTTGGAGACCTCCATGCTAACCATTGACACCATACCCCTCTGTCGATTTTGGATTTTGGATTTCGGATTTTGGATTGGTCGTTTGGCCAACAGGCCGAACGAAATCAAGATCCGGATCCTCGATTTTGGCTCGATGAGTTAGCCACACGGCCAATTCAAAATCCAAAATCTAAAATCCAAAATCAGATCACTTGTTTTCTCGATGCAGCGTGTGGCAACGGCAACGACGGCAGAACTTTTTGAACTCAAGCCGGTTCGGCGTGGTTTTCTTGTTCTTGGTCGTCACGTAATTGCGCTCCTTACAATCAGTGCACTGCAGAATAATGTTGTCTCTAGCGCCTTTCGCCATTTCTTACCTCTAAAACGTTCGTTGTTCGTCGTTCGTTGTTCGTGGTCGCGTCTTACAACGAACCACGAACAACCATCAACGATCTTTCCTACTCAACTACTTCTGAAACCGTTCCGGCTCCGACCGTGCGGCCGCCTTCGCGGATAGCGAACCGGAGTCCTTTCTCCATGGCGATCGGTGCGATAAGCGTGATC
>DATEOJ010000430.1:0-12280 GCA_035274235.1 Pyrinomonadaceae bacterium | reverse complement strand
TCACCGGTGTTGCCGAGCCACCAGCCCAGCCGGATATTGAACAGCGACATCAGGAATGTGACGACGGAGGATGAGTAGTAACCCATGTTCGGGTTCGCGGCGGCGCCGGAAATCGCCATCGCGGTTCCCAGCCGCAGGGCTTTTCCGGATGTGGAGCTTCGGCAATAATCGCGCGAGTGTCGATAGCCTTTCACCGCCCAACTCCCGCAGTGAAGCGACGACATCGTGAAACTCGCGGCCTTTCGATTCTGCCAAGCAAGGTTTTTTCCCCCGACTAGATTCACCGTTGCATTTATGACATGCAGCGGTTTCTGGTTCGATAGCTCATGAAGTTCGAGATTGTCGTTGTCGTCAAATCCGGTGAAGGTATTCTGTTTCCTGCCTTCGTGCGATGCGCCAAGATATGCTCGCACGAGGCGGTCGCGATACGCACCGTGAAGCGAGAATTTGTTTACATTCACAAAACAAGCCATGAGGAGTCCAAATGCAGCCAGGACAACAAAAAGTATCGTGAGGTGGTAGACGCTGGTTTCCTGCAGGATCGTGACATGGTCAAAAGTCGGCAAGCCTGAGATGCCGCTTTTGAAATTTATCCACGACGCGAGATAGGCAATTCCGACAAATATAAATACCAGAAACAGGCCCGCCGCGATGCGTGGGGCGTAAGCGAGAATCTTTGATGCACGACTCTTCACCGGCTCGTCACGCACCAATCCTTGTTCGGAATATCCTCCTAGCAAAGCAATCGCACCGGATACCACGGCCGCTATCGAAGAAACAATGGCCGGAATACCCGACAATGAAAATATTTCGGTCCACTGAATTCTAAAAATCCACTGCAAGAGCGTCGGGCCGATCAAGACCAACGCGCTTAGCATCGCCCATACGGCTCCGACAATAACGACCCATGCTCCGTAGCGAGCCAACCACTCACGGTCTTCATCCGTGGCGGTACGGCTCGTTAGACCCACATAGATGGATGCGGTAACGAGCACGATCAAAAGAAACACCGGTACTGAGAACGTCAGGAAGAGCTGCCAGATGAGTCGTTCGCTTCTACTTGGTTCGAGAATCCCAACGATGAATTCAAGTGCGAACGGGAAGAGCTTGAATGCGACGATCCACAGAAAAAGTCCGCCGATCAAACTCGAACCAAACGCGGCGAATCCGGCGGCGAGGTCGCGTTCCGCTTTTCGAAACTTGATGATGAAGAAAATGAGCAGGCCAATGAAATAGGCGGCCGCAGATACTGCAAGAAAGTAGCCGAGTGCCGGATCGATCAATCCCCAGAAGCTTGACGAGAACACGTAATAATCGTCGAGCCGACTGCCGAACGCGTACTTCCACCCGAAGAGAGTCGATGCAAGAAATGCTGCGACCGCGAGTGGCATTACTCCGAAGACCAGTACACCGGCATCGGTGTTCAAGAATGCCTTGAAATGTTCCCATCTTGTGGCCGGAGCCGGCATGTCCTCGTCGTGCGTTTTGCTCGGCAGCCGGCTTATGACAAACGCGACGGCGAAACTTCCGAGGGCTACCGCGAAGATAAGCATCAAAAGTTCTGCCTGCGGTGTCGGCTCCACTTGCACCGTCGCCTTGAAAAGAAATCTCGGCACCATTAACGCAGCGGTTAGAAGCGGCACAGAGATAAGAAGCGTGAGAAACAGATTTCGAAGATAGATGGCGACCAGCGTCCAACTGTCGGCTGTAAGCAGGCCGGTCCGTGGGCTCATGTAGTTGCTGTACTCGCGGAGGTGTTGGAGCTCGGCGGGTTCGGGATTCGGATCACCGGGTTCGGGCGTTTCCCGACAATTGATATTCTCCTGGACCTTTCTTATGCCGAATTCGCGATCGGCGAGTTCGCCTCTGTTCTTGTGTTCGCGACACACCCACGCAGATAACCAACATCCTAGGTAACCCCCACCCGAGACGGTAGAAAGATAATCGAACTTGGTAAGCAGTTCGTGTTTTGCAAGGGCCTGAATAATCCCCAATCCAAAGGTCGCGCTTCGGATACCTCCACCGGAAAAGCAAAGGGCCGTCAGCTCCTGGGAATGGAGACTGTGAAACACGCCATCGAGATCATCTCGATCGACATCCCCCGCCGCGGGCCTCGTTTCCTTCAGTTCTTCGGCGAGCACATCGGCGAGATCGAGTGGAACACATTCCGCCGTGGGGCTGGTGGCTGTACCTGATTCTTCCGCCATAGGGTTTCTCGTGACCGGGAGGCCGTTGCAAGTGTCAGCTAAGCATTTACACGAACGCGAATGAGCCCTTCGACGAGCTTGCTGGAAAACGGAAAGTCCTGGACCTTCTTTCGTCCGCTCAGACCGTAGTTGTCGAAGTCGAATCCCGAATGTGCGTGCGACATCAACAAGTCGTCGCTGCTGTCCTTGAAAAGTTTTGGAACGACTGATGACACCGCGCCCATCAGACTTCCGATCAGCGGATTGGTTATCGCGCTTTTCAATTTATCTGTCGCGCTCTTTACACCTTCGTCGCCAAGGATCTTGTCGAGCTTTGCACCGAAGCGTTTGTGATTGTCATCGCTCTCGATGACGAACATCTGCAACGCAAAGAAACCGCCCGGATCGAGATTCGGGTAGATCATGATCCCGCTGCCCGAGAGCGACGCCTGCGGAAAAGACTTCGTCACTGGAAAGATGTTCGAAACAGATGCGAGCATGAACTTCAGAGCGTCCTTGTCGGCGTTTGCGGGGATCATCGACGAGAAGTCCTTATTCGCTCCGCCGATCACTCCGGCCTCGCTGTTCTCCTTGATGTTCAGGTCACTGGCGAAGGCGAGAATGTAAAGTTGCCTCGCATCATCTGCAGTTTTTGAGAGACCGAGTTTTGGGACGGATACTACTAGCTTTGGCATAAACCTCCTTATGGACTATATGTTGTCGCCGGTCCGGCAGCCGGCGTTACCTTTCGCTTGGCGAACCATATCTCGAGCTGAAACGGACGGGCACTTCCTCGGACCTGTGCGGCCTGTGCGTTGGCGAGTCCCAGATCGGCAAGTAGAGTCGCAATGCGTTGTGCTTCCGGAGCGTCCTCCTGACGAAAATATCTGACTTGGGGTGCGGACGGCGAGCGGTCGTTTCCAACTACCTCGATACCGGGCATCGAGTATGCTGCCCCGTCGTTGGCCAATACATCGCTCAGTCGCAACTTTAAGCTCTCCGCTTGTTCTCGCTGCGCGTCGTCCGCGATGTGAATGTAAATATTTCGCGTGACCGTCGTGAGCGCCGCCTCCACCTTGTTCACGACGCTCGTATTCGCCGACGCTGCGACGACCTGGGCAGTTTCCTTGGCGGTGTTTCTGATCTCCTCATCCTTCGACGCCGTCGCGGTCTCGACAACTTGCGGTAGCGTCGCGGCACGCAGTTCTTCACGTTCGCTGCACTGAAGCTGTATAAAGCTGAGCAGCATCTTCTGTTCAGCGACACCCGCTTTTGCGAGGTCTTTCGCGTAGCCGTAACACCTGTCGAGTGCACTTTGCTCGCGCTCGGCGGCGTCTTTCGTCCAGGTGTAATAGGTTCCGACAGCGAAGATCATGATCGGGGTTAGGACCTTCGCAGTCGCGTCGAACACGCTCATCAAACCGCTTTTTCTCTCCCCGTCCGCCATCTCCGCCGTCCTCCTAAGAATTTCTTGTTACTTGATCGCCTCCAAAATGATCTCGGCGAAACGACGACTGATGTCCGCGATCCGCGTCGCCTGGTCGGTGCCGTTGATGATGGCACGTGCTTCCTCGTAGTTGGCCGTACCATCGGGCTTGAAGTACTGCGAAAGCTTTCGTCCTGTGAACCAGCCGTCGAGCATGCCTTGAATTGCGATCTCATAGGCAAGGTCCGGCTCTTTCGCCCGATCAGGCTGCGAGAGCAGATCGACGCCGGTGAGTTTCTTCGCTTTTGTGTAGTTTGTCCGACCGGTAACTTGAACATATCCGCGGCCGTGAAAAAGCGCTCCATCTCCGGTCTGCGTGTTGCCAAGGATCTTACCGACTTTCGTTCCGGGTCCGTAACGCTTGTTGAAGTAGGTATCGCCGCCGCGTTCGTCGATCGGCTCGAACGTATGAGCGGTCTCCCATTTGAATGTGCCGAGACAGTAGCTCAACATTCGGCGATCGGTGTCAGTAGTGCCGAACCGCGGGTCGTTCTCTATACGACCAAGCAAGTATTCGAGAGCGTCGACGAGGGTCTGCGTCAAAGGACCGAAGCGATCGCGGTAGGCGTCAAAGAATTTCTTTCTATCGAACGCAAATGTCGCTTGTGCAGCAGCCGGAGCCGCGACCGCCGCCGCCATAGCAGTTGCCGGAGCGGCCGCCGTTGATGACGTGGTCGCAACTGACGTTTTCTTCAAGGCGGGAGCTCCAACCGGCCACTCCTTCAGAATCGCCACCGTCAGCGGACGCTTGTTCATCCATTTCAACCAGTCGAGAAATTTCGTGAGGTTCGCCGTGACGAGACACGCCGTCGACCAATTCTTAATGACTGTTGAATTCACCCCTGCGCGATGAACGTTTGCGAAGATGACGTCTTCATACTCCTTGCCGATCTCTTCGGCTCGTTCGTTACAATTGTTGTCGCGGAAATAGGGAAACCCCTTCACCTGCCGATACGCCGGCTTGCCCTTGTGTAGACCGGAGGTATGCGAGTCGTAGACGATGATGTCGGACTTCAGGACCGCGCAGCCCAAATGGTTATAGTCGTCAAAGTGTTTGAGCCCGTAGGATCCTGCATTAGTAGTTCCGGCCCGGGCCATTACGAACTTTGGCGGCTTCGCTTCGCCGTAGCACTCGTATGTAAATGCCTTGTCATCGAATGAATCGAAAGTATCCGCCGACGATCTGATCCAGACATCGAGTGGGCCGTTTGGAAAACCCTTGAATGTCGGGAGGCTGCTTACCCTTGCCAGAACTTCTTCGTCTGTAAACGAGCGCATCTTGTTGTTACTCCTTAAGGGGTGTACAGGTCGTACCCTATGGACGCCACACTATCGGTTCATTTGCACGAATCGAAGTATTTTCTTTAGCTTTGCCCAGGGGCTACCTATCTGAATTCTTGATTCGGTGGCGTCTCGAAATACCTCCATCCGCGAGTAAGCGCAAACCGGAGACCTGGCTTGGCGGTCCGCTGACGAGCGAGGTGTCGACCCGCTTGATCTAACGCAGAACGCACCGATGACCGCCGCGAACGATCATTGTTGAGACGGAATGTTCTCCCCCGCTTGATGGGAGCTTGGGAACTGTGGAGGCTCGCGCGTGGCTTGGGAGTCTACGCAGTTTCAAGCTGAATTAAGTTATGGGTCCATGCTCTCGATGTCAGCGTTGACGTCGGGCACTACATTATCCTTTGCTTGATGTGCGAAAACTTTACTCCCGCAAATGAAGAGTGTCAAGGAATTTATGATGCGAGGTGGCTCAATGCCGGTAGAGGTTCTGACCGTAGGAATTGTAGTGCTCGATCGGTGCGAGATCGTCGGTGAGCACCGGCTTATCGGCTGGGATCTCGGTCGTGTAACGGTGTGAAAGGAGTTCGGCGATCACCGGATCGTTAGACGTTGTTGCCGGGCAAACTACTTTGCATGCAACGAGGATCACGTTCTGAATGCGTTCGTCTGAGTAGTCGGGGTTGACCTTAAAGACCTGCACCTCGCGGAATACAGAACGATACGTCGCCAACTCTGCTTGCAGAAATCCGCTCGACGGACCGCGGATGGCCGATCCCATGTTCAAGATAACGATGCCGTTTTCATCCAACATGCGGTGAATGTTCGCCACAGCTTCGAGCGTTGTCAGATGGTAAGGCACGCTGAAGAGAGACCCGAAGGCGTCCATAAGAATGGCGTCATAGGATCCATCCGATCCCGCGTTCAAAAACACGCGTCCGTCTTCGTGAATAATGTTGAGACGCGATTGGTCCGCGAGTCCGAAGTATTCTCGCGCTATCTCAGTCATTCCGGGGTCGATCTCGACGACGTCGAGTGTCGCGTCGGGATAGGTTCGAAGATAGTCCCGAGGAAACGTATATCCGGCACCGCCGATCATCAGTGACCGCCGAAACTCAGGACGGAAATATCGGACAAGGTGATAAAACCGCGTGTATCTGAGAGCAAGGTCGTCACCGTCAAGATAGACAGCCGATTGAACCGAGAACGGATCGACCGCAAGAGCTCGCATCGGTCGGTTGGTCTTCGGGTCCGTCGTCCGAAAGATCTGGACACGACTGTACTCAGTATCGACGTCGTATAGCTCGCTCGACTGTCGCATCAGGATCGTAGTTGCCTCGCTTCCGACAATCCCAAAAAAGAAAACTGTCAGAGCTCCGAAGGTGATGCGATTGAGCGCGAACGGTGCGAGGAGAAGGGACAGAGCGAAGAGAGCTGCTGCGATGAGATAGAGTGTTCGGACGCTTCCAACATACGGAATAAGAAAGAATCCCGCAGCAAAAGTGCCGACGATGCTGCCGATCGTCGACAGGGCATAAAGACGTCCGACGGTCTTACCTGAATCCGCGAGTGAAACGGTTTTTAGTTTGACTGCATACGGTGCGACGAATCCAAGTGCGACACTCGCGGGTGCAAACAGAAAGAGCGACGCGACGAGAGACCTGATCTCGAGTCCCGCCGGCATGGACGCGACTGAAGCGAGTATAACGTCCTTGACGAGGATCGTGACCGAGATCAGCCCGGCCGCAAGAAAGATAACCGTGGAGAGGATCCTAAGATCCGGACGTCGATCGGCGAAACGTCCGCCAAGCCAATATCCCAAACTTAGGCTTGCCAGGATCACGCCGATCAAACTTGTCCAAACATAGACGGATGTTCCGATAAACGGCGAAACGATTCGCGAGCCGATTATCTCGTAGATCATCACCACCGCACCGCAGACGAAGACGGTGATCTCGAGGATGTATTTGGCGGCAAGCGCACGCATGTGACGATTGTGATTGTTCTTCCGACATCGAGCAAACCGAGCTCTCGCGGGTAAGAATCCTTTCGAATAAGGACAAGATCATTCTTCGCGTGTTAGCATCTCCTTCCATCGAGTTTCGGATCCTAACGAACAGTGTCCTCAGACAGATCGTTTCGCGGGGGCAGGGTCGCCGGTATCTTAAGCGGAGCGAAATAGCACCATGCAAAAAGGCGGCCGAGGGGCCGCCTTTTTTACTTACTCATCCTAGTTAGCCGTTAACTCATGCTCCCGCTGTTTTTTTTTCCGCCTCGCCGACGAACGTTAACCAATTCGCTCCGAACGGTGCGGGACGTTCCGCACGGATGACTTTGAAGAACTCTTCTTGCAGCTTAGCGGTGATCGGGCCGCGACGTCCGGCGCCGACCGTGATGCGATCGACCGAACGGATCGGCGTGATCTCCGCAGCAGTTCCGGTAAAGAAAACTTCATCCGCGAGGTATAGAGCCGCACGCTGCACCTGGGCTTCGACAATCTCGATACCAAGTTCACGTGCGATCTGCAGAACCGAGTCGCGTGTGATGCCGGGCAGGATCGACGCTCCAAGCGGCGGCGTGATCAGCTTGCCGTTGTTGACCAGGAAAATATTCTCGCCCGAGCCTTCTGACACATAGCCGCGATCATCAAGCGCGATGCCTTCCGAGAACCCGCCGAGAATGGCTTCCATCTTGATGAGCTGCGAGTTCATGTAGTTTGCACCCGCTTTCGCCATCGCCGGCATCGAGTTCGAGGTGATCCTTGTCCAGCTCGAGACGCAGACATCGATGCCCGCTTCCAAAGCTTCCTCACCGAGATACTTGCCCCACTGCCATGTTGCGATATACGTCTCAATAGGATTGCCGAACGGGTTTACCCCAAACGAAGGCTTCGCTTCGTCGAGGCCGCGGAAAATGATGGGGCGAATATAACACTCGTCGAGACCGCTTTCGCGTACCAACTCGACCGTCGCGTCGACGACCTGATCGCGGTTAAACCCGGGATCCATTCGGTAGATCTTCGCCGAGTTCATCAATCGCTGGATGTGCTCCGGCAGTCTGAAAATGGCCGACCCTTTGGTCGTGTTGTAGCACCTGATCCCCTCGAACACACTCGAGCCGTAATGGATCACGTGCGACATAATGTGAATGCGGGCATCATCCCAGTTGACGATCTCGCCGTTACGCCAAACCTTCTCCGAGATCTTCATCGTTGCTACATCTTTTCCTGCCATAACTGTATTAAAAACTCCTATATAGAAATATATAAACTTGAAATTCTAGTAAGCGAAAAAAGCGAAGGCGGGATACCTAATATTGCTTGAACTTGAAAGCCATGTTTCCGCACCAAAGTATAACAAAATAACCAACAGTTCTTAAGTTCCGAGAATGGAAAAGGCGGGCCTTTCGACCCGCCTTTCCGTCCCCAAAAATGGGATGTTTTTACAAGAACGACAGCCTCGAAGCGGTATCGTCCAGCCGTGAACTAAAGGTAGTTCCACCGACATCAACCATAACGATGATCGGCTGATCGCCCGCCATGTTCAATGCGGCCGGCAGCTGGAAGTCGAACGTATAGACGCCCGGTTCGATCAGCGTGCTGCCGGTCAGGATCCGGACACCATCGATGGTCACGTTGCCGATCCGGACTCGGATAACTTGTCGATCCGCCTGCGAGATATTCGCGATGCCGGTGACCTTCAATCGAAGGACAGTCGGAACACGCTGCCCGCCGCGTATCTTGATCGTTGTCACCGTAAATGGCTCCGTCGTGTGGACGGTGTTGACGACATTTTCTGCAAGTGCTCGTCCGAAAGGTGCGGCCGTCGGCAGGTTCGTAAATATGTCTGGCCGCGTCGGAACGATCGTCACATTACCCTTGAAGACCGTTCCATTGTTATTGATGACGACCGGATAGGCAGTACCCGCAGTCGAGCTCGCAATAAATGTCGGAACTACAAACATGATCTCGTGACGGCTTACAGATTTGAGTCCGCAAGCGACGCCGTTTATCGTCATCGACACACCGCTGAGCGTGATCGGCAGCATGAACGAACGCGAGATCGAGCCGACCGCGGTGCGTGCGACGAGCGGTTGGTTCGTGCTCGGACTGTAATTCAGGATCGCGAGACTACCCGGCGATATGCCTTGCACCGCCGGCGGCTGTACCGGGGTTGGCGTCGGAACAGGTGTCGGAGTTGGAGTCGGCGAACCACCAGGCGTCGGAGTTGGTGTCGGCGTCGGAGTCGGAGTAGCCGTTGGTGTTGCCGTCGGACTCGGTGTCGCGGTAGCGGTTGGAGTCGGTACGGGCGACGATGTCACCGGCATCCGGCTCGCGCCGGTCGCAAAGCTGAAAACTGCGACAGCCGGATTGATAACATCCGGATTGTACAGATAGTAGACCTCCGTCTGTCCATCCAGGTTTCCGGTTCCGAGCTCGGTCAACGCCAAGCTGAAAGCAAACCTTTTTGAGGTGTTGCTCGGTAGCGGCTGCGTGAATGCAAGCAGCGTATTCGCGGTCGGGAACTTGGTCATCCGCGTGAACGTGGGGGTCGGTGTCGGAATGGGACTCGGACTTGGACCCGGCAACGGTGTCGCCGTCGAGAACGGAAGTTTGTAAATCTGCGTCGGACGCGCCGGGTTCGGATTCAAACCGTCCGCCTGGGTGGCAGGTATCGTGCCGTCCGCCTTGATGTTCATCCGCGTCTCAAGCAGCATCGTGGACGGCAAGCCGTTCACATCGTAATCGGTGAATCCCGGAAAGCGCGGTATGTCGCCGCCCGCAGCAGCTGAGTCCGCATCGCTTCGAGGCAATATCCTACGAAGCGGAGTCCCTGGTGCCGAGAGCTCGTCAAAGACGTAGAGGGCAAAAGAGCTGTAATTGGTCCCCGAGTTCTCGTTGGCCAGATCGGCAAACGAATCGAACGCAACGAAGCGACCATCACGACTCATGCGACGACCGACGTCGAGAATGTTCACCGGATCTCCGGGACTTGTCGGTGTAGTCGTCGTGACCTGCCGGCAAGCGGTAGGCACACCGACCGTATCGAGAGTTACGTAGAAAACCTCTTCGTTCCGGCTAGCGGGGAACGGATTCGATCCGCAGTCAAACGCAGCGGGAGGCGATGGCAGCGGCGACGGGAACGGAGACGGCATTGGTGTCGGCTGCGTCGCCGGCACAGGATCGTCACCTGTACTCGCGAATACGAGCCGCGTACCATCTCCGGAGATCGTCGAGTTCTTATTGTAAATCGGGTTCGAAGGGGTTCCGCGCGGTGTGATCGTTATCTGACTGATCGTTCCCGCTCCGGCTCCCGAGCCCGAACCGCCTTTCACACCAGCTGCAGGCGACCCGTTCCGGTATACGAATATCTCGTCGTTGTCATTCGACGGGAACGAGTTCGCACCGGAAATAATGTCGCGGGTTGAAGCGAAGGAAATAGCCTCGCCATGGTCGCTGATGCTGACGTCGTGATTGTCGTCCGCGATAAAGGCCGCAAACGAGTTGCTTGCCGGGACCGGCAGTCGGCTCGCGGGCGTATCGGTAACCCGAGTAAACGCTCCCCCGGCCAAGTTTGTGATCGGCAACTCTTCACCCGAGTTCAGATCAACCGTTGCATACGCCGGAATCTGGTAAAGCCAGATCTCGGTGTTGGCGTCGGTGATCAGAGGGTTATTGTCAGGAGTTGGTGAAGGACTGCCGGTTGGTGTCGGAGTCGGCGTCGGACTTCCAGTTGGCGTCGGCGTCGGTGTAGGAACGGGGTTCGTACAAGCGTTACCATCGAACTTGCCCGGATCGGTCGTGTTCGAACCACACACCGTAGCCGAGTACGCATTCGAAGCAAATGCGATCCAACGGCCGTCGTTGCTGATCATTGGCCGCATGTTTAGGATCTCGACACGAATGTTGTTCGGCAGCGGATCGCCAAAGTGATTCGTCAGAACGCTCTTTGTGTCGGTGATCTGAAAGATGCGTCGCTGGGCGTAATCCCACAGGAAGACCTCGAGGTTTGCATCCTGGTTTCGAGGATTTTCCGTCGCGATGTTGCCGCGGGATTGAAACACAACAAAGCGTCCATCACCACTGATGCTGCCCGCGAGAGACTCCGCGGGAGAATTAGTAAACTGCCCAATAACCGAATCGACCTGACCCCAGACCGTAATGGCGATCGAGAACAAAGCTATAATTGCCAGAAGAAAGACTAACCGAAGTTTCACAAACTCCTCCGAGACTCGATAGAAAGGCGTTTAGCGCCAATAAATAGTAAATTCCGAACCGATGCGCAAAGCCCGTATTTTAAAGATAAACCAGGCGTTCTGCAACCAAGTGCGAGGAGAAACCAAGTTCGGACCAGGCAAGACAACCCTTTTGATGCGGTGTAAATAACAAAGGGTTGTAGGTTTACCCTATCGGAATATCGGGTAACATTGAGCATCCCGCTCACTTCGCTTAATGAATGGCAACTAACATTTACAGGGTGATGATCGTCGCCGGTGAAGCGTCCGGAGATCTGCATTCGGCAAAACTAGTCAACGCTCTCAGGGACTCGGCGCCCAACTCGTCATTCGAGTTCTTCGGTGCGGCCGGCGAACGCATGCTAGATGCGGGCGTGGATCCGGTCGTTAAATCGGACGGATTTTCGATCGTGGGACTACCCGAGATCGGACGTGCCTTGCCGATGTTTCTACGCGCATTCAACTCACTGAAGCAGGCCGCGGCCGAGCGTCAACCTGACGTCGTCGTGCTAGTGGATTTTCCCGACTTTAATCTGAAATTGGCGAAGGCTCTAAGCAAACGCGGATTCAAGATCGTCTACTACATCTCGCCGCAGCTATGGGCGTGGCGTCAATATCGGATCAAGGCGATCAAGAAGTATGTCGATCTTCTTATCTCGATCCTTCCGTTTGAGAAGGACTGGTACGCGGCCCGCGGCGTTACGCATATCGAGTATGTCGGGAGTCCGCTGGCTCGCGAAGTAAACCCGGAGCGCGATAAGGAAACTTTTTGTCGGGAACACGGTCTCGACACCGGGAGACCGATCGTCGCGCTGCTACCCGGAAGCCGGCATAAAGAGATCGTGCGAATACTGCCGGTACTGCTCGAGACGGCGACTCGGACGGAGAGTACCGATCCGACAATTCAGTTCGTGATTGCGGCCGGTTCGGAGAAGAATGTCGCGGACATTAAGAAGGCGGTCGAAGACGCGGAGCGATTGCCCGCAAGTCTGACAACTGTTGTCGGTGAGACGTTCGACGCACTCAAGGCGTCCGATGCGGCGGCCGTCACAAGCGGTACCGCGACGCTCGAGACCGCGATCATCGGAAC
>DATEOJ010000429.1:0-8769 GCA_035274235.1 Pyrinomonadaceae bacterium | reverse complement strand
CGGCGATACTCGCTCTGCCAGCATGGAGAATCTTGCTGATGATGCAGTCGCGGGTGTGCAGTTACTGAGCCGCCGTGCTGACATTGATGCCTCGAAGATCGGCGTGATGGGTCACAGTCAGGGTGGATGGATCGCTCCTCTCGCGGCGAGCAGATCGAAACAGGTCGGCTTCGTAATTGTGAGTGCCGCAGCTGCGGTTACACCTGCAGAGCAAAGCATCTATCATCGGGCCGGTGTTATGCGAAGCCAGGGTGTCTCCGACGCCGAGATCGAGCAGGCGAGCAAACTGCGACAACGACTGTATGACCTGAACAAGTTGATCCTCGCTGACGAGCCGTTTCAAAAAGAACGAGCGTCGATCTCACAGGAACTGATGGCAAACAAAGACGCTCGCTGGTTCGCACCGGCGGAGTTGCCGCCGCAGCTTGCGGGTGATCTGCCGCCCCGCGGGGCGCTCGAACTCCTCTTCTTTGACCCGACCGGCGTCTGGAAAAAAGTACGGGTACCGGTCCTCGCCATCTGGGGCGATAAGGATACGGTCGTGCCGGTCGACAAGAGTCGGGCGATCATCGAGCGTCTCCAGCACGAGACCGGCAACAAGCGGCTGACCGTCGTTGTCGTTCAGGGCGTCGATCACGGAACCAATGTCGTGAAGAAAGACGCGGCGTGGGATTTCCCGAGGACGAGTCACGAATATTTGCGAACGATCGTCGAGTGGGCACAAAAAACAGTTATCTAAAAACGAACAAAGGAGAACAGATGAATCGGATTCTTTTTAGTCTTTTCCTGGTCGCGACATTTTCGATCGCGGCGTATGCACAGACGGATGATAAGAAGGCGGCACTCGGCGTCGTCAATAAACTATTCGACGAAATGCGCGCCGCCAACGCAGCCGGCATTCTTTCGACCGGTACGCCCGAGAACCAACTCGTCGCGATTCGAAAACTGAAGGACGGCAAGACTCGCGTTGACGTGATCAACGGCGAGGCCTTCACGAAGTTTTTTACGAAGCCAAACTCGCTCGAGGAGTTGATGTATGCACCGAACGTCGAGGTCGATGGCAACTGGGCGATGGTCTGGGGCCGCTACGTGTTCTTCGTCGGCGACAAAGTCTCGCACTGCGGGATCAATCAGTTCAATCTTGTCCGCACAGAGGCGGGTTGGAAGATCGCGAACGGAGCTTCAACGATCGACCCGGGTGACTGCAATGAAAAAGAAAAGGCGATGAAGCCGACCAAGCCCGTACAGGAGTAATTAAACATGACAAGAGCCTTTATTACTTTTGTGTTCATCCTTGCGCTGACCGCTCTCGCTTCGGCGCAGAAAGCGGGGGCGAAACCGAGTTCGGCGGAAGGTCAGATCCGGGCCGTGCTGGACATAACCGCCGAGGGTTGGAATACCGGCGACCTCTCGAAATATCTCTACGCGTACGTGCCCGAAGCGACCGAGATGCTATCGACGGGACCGGCCGGGGGAGTCGAGGCGATCGAGAAGACGATGAAAGAAGGTTTCTGGAAAACCGGCCGGCCGATACAGCAACTCCGCTACGAGAACATTGTCGTCAGGATGCTCGGTAAGGAGAACGCGTTGGTGACAGGTCAATACATTCTGTCGGGAGCCGACCGTCCCGACAGAAAAGGTTGGTTCACTACCGTTTGGACAAAATCAAAAGACGGATGGCGTATGATCCACGATCATTCATGATTCGAACCAAAATGAAAAACATCACCATCGGTCTATTGTTGGTTCTGCTCTCTTCCTCGCTTATCAGCGCACAGAGCGCTGACGAGGAGAGTGCGATCGCCGTCGTCAATAAACTTTTCGCGGCGATGAAGGCTAAAGACGCCGAGCAGATCAAGGCAGTCTTCTCGCCCGAAGGGCAACTCGTGGCGATCGACAAGCCACGAGAAGGAACCGGCATTTCGAAAACTCGCATGCTTAGCGGGGATGCTTTCGCGACGATGATCTCGGGAAACAAAGGGGCCGACTACATAGAGTTCATGCCGTCACCCGAGGCGCGTGTCTCGGGTGATCTTGCGGTCGTCTCCGGTCGCTACACTTTCCATCTGGGCGAGAAGCTTTCGCACTGCGGGATGAACACGTTCAATCTGGTCCGGACCGAAAGCGGATGGAGGATCGCGAACGCCGCATCGACGCTCGAGTTTCAGTGCGACCGCGATCTGCGAGCGGTTGCAATACCGAAAGTCGCTGCCGATCCGAAAGATGTTTCGACGATCGACGGCATCATCAAAGCGTTCTACGAAACCATCTCGGGTCCGAAAGGACAACCACGTCAGTGGGGCCGCGATCGCACGCTGTATATGCCCGGCGTAAGGTTTGTGAGCATGAACGAACGAGACGGCAAGATCTCGGCCGGCGTCATGACGCATCAGCAGTATGTAAACGGGACCAACGTGTCGCTAGTCGGGAGCGGCTTTCACGAAAGCGAGATCAATCGCATCGAACGACGGTTTGGAAATATCGTCCACGTCTTCTCTGTCTATGAATTCACGACGGACAGTAAGGAAAAGGGACGCGGCATTAACAGCATCGAGTTGTACTGGGACGGAACCCGCTGGTGGATCTCGTTCGCAGGTTGGGACGAAGAACGACCGGGCAACCCGATCCCAAAAGAATTTCTCTCGACTAAAAGGTCGTAGATGATTTTCTTCTCTGCGTGCTCAGCGAGCTCTGCGTGAAATCGTTTTTTTCCACGTAGAGCCCGCAAAGCTCGCAGAGAAACTGCAGATCATTACATTTTGAAACCTATGAAACTTCTCAAAGTAACTTTGTTTATCCTCATCGCTTCGGCCGCGTGTTTCGCCGCCGATATAAAGTCCGGCGACGAACTCATCGCCGCCATGCAAAAGAAGTACGCCGGAAAGTGGTACAAGACACTCACATTCGTCCAGAAGACGATCACTCACAAACCCGACGGTACATCGGAGGCGGCGACGTGGTACGAGGCTCTCGCAGCGCCGGGAAAATTGCGGATCGATTTTGAGCCGCTCGACAAGCACGAGGGCCTGATCTTTACCGACGGCAAGATCTATTCATTTCGTGACGGCAAGCTCGCGGGCAGCCGTGCGTTTGTCCATCCACTTCTCGTACTTGGATTCGACGTCTATGCACAGCCTGCAGAAACATCGATCGCGCAGGTCAAAGGCCTCGGCATCGATCTAAGCGTGATCCACGAAGACACGTGGCAGGGCGAACCCGCTTATGTTGTCGGTGCCAAGCAAGGTGACCTGACGACGCCTCAGTTTTGGGTAACAAAGAAGAACCTGCTTTTTGTGCGGCTCTTCCAAGCCGCCGGACGTGACAAGAAGTCGGTCCAAGAAACTCAGTTCAATAAGTACGTAAAGGTAAAAGGCGGCGGATGGGTGTCCGCTGAAGTGTTGTTCTTCGTCGACGGCAAAAAGACGACTACCGAAGAATACAGTGAGATTCTGGTGGGCAATACGCTAGACCCGAATCTTTGGAATGCTGACAGCTGGTTGACTGTCGACCGTGGCTATTACAAGAAGAAGTAAAAGCGGCTCGTTCGACGGTTCCTCTCAGTTGTATCGAGAGGGAGAACTAAAATGATCAAGTTTGGAATCACAGTGCTTGCGATGCTCGCCGCAATGTCGGCGGTCGCTTTTGGACAACAGACACCGGCGAGCGCGATCACCGCCGATCAACGAGCCGCTGCAAATGACGCCTATCAAAAAAAGGATTGGGTGACAGCAGCAGAGCGTTATGCGTCGATCGTAAAGGCTGAAGACAAGAATGCAGGAGCGCGTTACCGACTTGGTAGCGCGCTTTTGAATCTTAGTCGGACAAAAGAAGCTCAGTCTCAGTTGGAGACGGCGATGTCGATCTCGGCAAATTCGGTGTTCGGACTCGCTCTGGCAAGGGCATACGCCAAGGCAGGCGACAAAGAAAAGATGTACGGCGTCTTTGAGCAAAGCTTGAAGCTCGGTGGTATCGCCGCGGAATCGCTCAATGACGAGAAAGACTTCGCCTCGGTAAAGGCTGAGCCGAAGTTTGTCGAGTACTCAAAGAAACTCGACGCGGTTGCGAACCCTTGTCGCGCAAAGCCTGAGTTTAGGCAATTCGATTTCTGGATCGGCGAGTGGGCTCCGCAGAATGTGCAGGGCGTGACGGTCGGAACCAGCAGCATTCAACTCATCCTCAAAGACTGCGTCATCTTCGAGAACTGGAACACACCAGTCTCGTCGGGAAAAAGTTTCAATGTCTACGACACACGCGACGGCAAGTGGCATCAGACATGGGTTGACGCGTCAGGACTGATCACCCATTACGTCGGCGGGTTGGTCGGCAACGACATGGTGTTGACGTCAGAGAGTGTCTTGAACGGCAAGAAGGCGCTCGCGAAGATGACGTTCTCAAAACTTCCGGATGGAAATGTTCGTCAGCACGGAGAAGGTTCGAGCGACGACGGAAAGACCTGGACGACGACGTTCGATTTCAAATACGTGAAGGTGAAATGAAGGAGGACCGATGAAACGAGGAATAAAACTCTTGACGATATCGATCAGCGCATTGGCGATTGCCGCCGGTGTGCTTTTTGGAGGTCCCGATTCATTCACCGATCGAACAGCGAACGCGCAATGCTCGCCGCCTGCTGCAACACCGACACCGGCGACGACAGCAGCGAAACCGTTCGACCAGGCGGCCGCGATCGCGAAGTTGAAAGAACAGATCAAAGGCAAGGAGAACGAGCCGTCAACCGCGGTTTTCAAAAACATTCAGACGCCGTTTGTTAAGTCGCTACCGGCCGGTCGTGTTCTCGCGGTAATGGAGATCGCGTATTCGCGTTCGCTCGGCGTGACGTGCACACATTGCCACACACCGGACAAGTGGGAGTCAGACGACATCGCGCAAAAACAGATCGCACGCGACATGGCGGGAATGATGATGAAGCTCAACGGCGAACTGCTGCCCGCTGTGAAGAACCTCAAGAGTCAGAGACCGACGGTCAACTGCACGACGTGTCATCGCGGTGAAATTAAACCGGCAACGAACCTGCCGGTCAAGTGAGGCAAAGGAATGGAGCGCAGGGAATTTTTGAGACGCACGTCGATCGGACTCGCGACAGCGGGAGCAACAACACTGATCCTTCGCGGTGACGTCTTGCCGACGCCGCGAAGTCACGACGCGGATATCGCCGTGGAGATGTTCGACGACAAGACGACGCTCAAGCCAACGATCGCGCGCGATATCGGCCCCTTCTATCGGACCGGTGCACCGTATCGAGCGAAGCTGACTCCGCCGTTCGAACCGGGAATGGTATTGGTCGTCACCGGACGCGTGTGGTCATACGCTACAAAGAAGCCGCTTGCGAATACGACACTCGATCTGTGGCAGGTCGACAATCAGACAAAGACTTATTCGAACGGCAACGGCGATTTCAAGAATCGCGGAAGATTGCTTACGGACGAGACGGGAGCGTACGAGTTCGAGACCGTGCATCCGGTCCCGTACACGCCCGGCCCGAACTTCTGGCGCTCGCCGCACATACATGTCATCGCCAGCTCTGCAGGTCATAAGCAGCTCGTAACCGAAGTGTTTTTTAAGGGCGATGAGAAGCAGGACATCGATCGCCTATTTCATCCCGGACTTGCGATGGAGATCGCGACGAAGACGGTGAACGGTCAGAAGTACGAGCATGTCGTATTCGATATCGTGCTTGAGGCGAGCTAGGGCCGGATACTGGAACGGTCCGAGCTCTAAGCTGCAGATGATGGAGATTGCGCAGATCTCCATTTGAACGCTGAGTTCGATAATCGATTCCGGCCCTCTTCTATTGATGAAGACGTGAAAGAACACGAAACAAGCCAGAGGTTAGATCCTCGTCATCTGCGCAATCTGCGGCTAAATGCGCTGATGATCCCGACGTAGTTATCAAACGAATTGGAGTTCTAATGAGAGTCATCTTTCTGTTCACTATAATCTTCGCTTGTGTCGTGGCCTCGTTCGCCCAAGCCTCACAGAAGTCGCCGCTTGATCCGACGCGTTGGGGTGTCGTCTACGACATACCCGAGACAAAGAGCGTCACCGTAAAGAACGGGGTAACGTACTTCAAGGACACAACGTCTGACCTGCAGATTGATATCTATTCGCCCGCCGGTGCAAAGTCGAGTGACAAACTGCCAGCCGTGATCTTCCTCAATGCGATCGGCGATCGACCGGGCGACAAGGTAAAGGATTGGGCGATCTACAGCAGTTGGCCACGGCTCATCGCGGCGCACGGCATGGTTGGGATCTCGATGGACGCGGACGGCATGCGGATACAGGATAGCTTGAAAGCCCTTTTCGCATTTTTGGAATCGGACGGTTCGAAGTACGGCATCGACGCGAGTCGTCTCGGTGTCTACGCCGCGTCCGCAAACGTAACGCAGTCCTCGATCTACCTGATGGGAGACTCCGCAGCAAAGGGTATTAAGGCCGCTGCGTTATTTTACGGCGGTGCTCCGCAAGGTGCGTTGCGCAAGGATCTGCCGGTGCTGTTCATTCTCGCCGAGGGCGACTTGGCCGGCGGTTTCGGACAGCAGGCAGTTCCATTGTGGCAACGCGTCACCGAATCGCGTGCACCGTGGACACTTGTTTTCGCGAGTCGTCAGCCGCATGCGTTCGACGCGTTCGAGGACAGCGACGAATCGCGTCGGGTTGTGAAGCAAGCGGTCGAGTTTTGGAAAACGTATCTCGAACCGACGCCGCAGCCACCCTGGGAACGATCCGAGGCTCGTGCGATCGTTTCGTCGATCTACATGAACGATTCCGCGAAAGCGGTTGAGTTACTAAAGAAGTACACGGCGGAGAATCCGAACGACGCACAAGGGTTCGTTCAATATGCTCGGATGTTGGTTCAACAAAGGAAACTACCCGAGGCCTATACTGCGTTCGAGACCGCATACAAACTAGATCCAAGGAACCTCGCGGCTAAAGCGGGAATGGGTCAGGCACGTTTCACTGAGCGAAAATATGCAGAAGCCGAACCCCTCATGGCTAGCGCGATCAACGGCGGATTTCGGAACCCGGTTCTCTATGGCCAGCTTGCGTATTCTCAACTCGCATTGAACAAGCCGGCGGATGCGATCAAAACCTACGAAGCGGCGTTCCAGGTTGGAATCCCGCCCGGTGCGAATACTCGAGGACTCGCATACTACAACATGGCGTGCGCGTACGCGCGTTTGAAGAATACCGACAAGGCATTCGAGATGCTTGGCAAGGCGGTCGACGAAGGCTACACCGCACGCAATAGTTTCGAAACCGATACCGATCTCGACGGGCTTAGGGCCGACAGCCGATTCAAGGCGCTCCTTGAACGACTGCCTAAGGGAAATTAGTTCGGCGGAGTCCTGATCCGCGCTTTTTTAGTGTGCTTTCGTGTGAGTTCGGTTTCCAGTCTTTTGCGATGAACTGGACCACTAACTCACACGAAAGCACACGAACAAGAACACGAATAGATATCGAAGTAGTTCAATTCCGAATAAATAAATAACTGTGAAAAAGAATCTCTCGAAATTAGCACTCGCCCTTTTACTTCTTACGGTGACGTCCGCATATGCGCAGAAGCCAGTCGTCGCCGTTGGCACGAACGTTCTCAAGAAGGAACTGCAGCTCAAGCTCGACGAATGGCACAAGGCGGGAAAGTTTCCAGGTGCGACTCTCGGTGTCGTACTCGCTAACGGCGAGTCGTTTGGGCTCGCGGTCGGATACTCTGACCGCGATGCTAAGACGCCGATGAAGCCCGACGATCGAATGCTGGCGGGCAGCGTCGGGAAGACGTTTGCTGCGGCGACTGCATTCCAACTGGTGAAAGAAGGCAAGATCGATCTCGACGACAAGATCGAAAAATACTTCGGCAAGGAGCCGTGGTTCGATAAGCTGCCGAACGCTCGCGCTATAACGATTCGCCAGTTGATGAATCACACGAGCGGACTCGTGCGTTACGAATTCAAGGAAACCTTCACCAATGCCCTCACCGCGAACCCGATGAAGGTCTGGACGCCGGAGGAACGTCTCGCGTATTTGTTCGGTGAGAAGGCGGCATTCGAAGCAGGTAAAGGCTGGGACTATTCCGACACGAACTACATTGTTCTCGGAATGATCATCGAAAAGGTCACGGGTAAAAAATTCTATGACGAGGCGCAGCGTCGTTTGATAAAGCCGCTGAAACTCTCCGACACGATCCCGCAAGAGGGCCCGGTGATGAAAGGTGTCGTGCAAGGCTACGCCGGACTGCCGAATCCGTTCGGCGGAAAGGACGCGATGATCGACAACGGAAAGTTCGTCATCAACCCTCAACTCGAATGGACCGGTGGTGGCTACGCATCGACGTCGCTCGATCTCGCACGTTGGGCGAAGTTAATGTACGAAGGTAAAGCGTACGATCCGGCGTTGCTACCGCAGGTGCTCGACGGAGTGGCCGCACCGATGCTCGGCAAAGAAACAAAGTATGGACTGGGAGTGATCATCCGCCAGACACAGGCCGGCAGATCGTACGGGCACAGCGGTTTCTTCCCCGGCTACCTGACCGACATGATGTACTTCCCCGACGAGCGCGTTGCGATCGCCGTTCAGGTGAACACGAGTGTCGGGAAAGACCTTGGTAAGCCATTGGGACGCGTGCTGGTGGAGGCGCTTCAGGTCATTGCGTCGAAAACTCTTTAACGCAGAGCCCGCAGAGATCGCGGAGACAGATTTCTTCTCTGCGTGCTCCGCGAGCTCTGCGTTAAAAATACTCTATGAGATTCCCAA
>DATEOJ010000428.1:0-6668 GCA_035274235.1 Pyrinomonadaceae bacterium | reverse complement strand
GATATTTCCGATCAGCGGCGCCGTGTCTGAATTCGTCCGCTTCTTAATGTCGATCCATTCCTGATCGGCGAGGAACGATTTCCATTTGGCGTTCATCGTCGCCTCATCTTTCCATTCGAGGAGGTAAACGAACTCCAGTTTGTCGGCGGACCGGTTCTCCCAAATTCCGACGATTTTGAAGTCGTACCGCTTCATGATCCGCATCGCGTGATCCTTAAAACGCGCATGGAACGCGGTCCTCGTGTTGTCGAAGATCTCGTAGACGCGAAGTTGATGAATGACGTCTGACTTTGGTTCGCGAAGCGGCGAGCTCTGTGCTTGGACCGTTGTCACTGCGACCGCAAGAAAGAATATCGTTAAGAGACTACGTTTCATCGTTAATCATTTTACGGCAGAGAAGCGGAACGACTACTTGCCGAGCATCCCCTTCAACATATTCAAATCGAGGACCTTTTTCACCGCCGCGATGTTGTCTGGGTAAACGGGTATGGCATCGCCTTCCCACGTGCTGTAGACGACGGTGTAAAACTGCGCGGCGGATTTCGGCAGTCCTTTGCGGTAGTAGGCCGGGTTGTGACGGATCGCGTAGTACGCACCTAACGCTCCCTCCTCGAGGAAACCAGTGAAGCGTTCCTCCTCCATGCGATTTATGATGGCGGGCTTGTTGAGTTCCGTATCGCTCTTCTTTAGGTATTCGTCAACACGTTTGACGAACGGATCGTAATACCCCGATGAGTTTCCGTTCTCAGCTATCGACTTTTCCAGTCTCGCTTTACTCAGTAGAAGAAACTCCTTCCGAGTTAGCGTCGTGAACGGCAGTTCGTCATCGTAGGTGACGAGCCACGTGGATTCCTTCTGCTTCTTCGGCGCATTGCCGGCGGGGTTATCGCCGAGGAAGTAAAACCCGTCGACCTTTTGAGGCGCCTTCCGCATGAAGAAATACCCGCGGAACGTGTTGTCGGAAGTGTCGCTTCCGAAGAGGCTGAGCGGACCGATGACATTGGCGTCAATGCGGACGACTGTCGGCGTGTCAGTCCCGACATAATACTTCGACCGGTCGGCTGCGTTCGGGTCGCAGTTGTACTTCAGCAGATACATGCTGTACCCGAAGGTCCCGCCGGTCGGTCCGCCGCTGAAGTGATAACTATAATCCCCGACCACGCCGATCGGACTGTATCCCGCGGCGATCGACTGATGGATCTTTGTCAGCGACGTTCGCGCACGAGCGACGTCGGCAGCCGTGAGACCGGCGGTCGAACTGCGGATCCTCGACTCGCGAAGCAAGCCCGGCTTTTGAGCAAGCGCCGCTTCCGTGCAGGGTTCCTGCCCGGACGCGGGCACTAAAAAAGAGATCAGGACCAGGGGAACAAGTACGAGGGCTTTTTTCATATTGAGATTTCGACGGAGATCTTTGCCCGCGAATAGCGCGGATAACGCGAATGTACCATGAAGGTCGATTTGCTCACTCGATCGCGAACGCTAAACGTTTTCGTTGACTGGCGGAGCAAAAAACGCAACGGCCCTGCTGACCCCGGTTATCCGGTGCCGATTACGCGTGTGTTACCAGTAGTTTAGGCTCCGCGGCACATAAGATGCACTACTGCCCTATTGTGACGGCGAAATGGCTCGTCAAAGTAGGAGGGTTATGAAAAGCATCATGCTGAGGGCAAGCGAAGTTCTTGAAACAAACCGCGTCTTCGATCTTCCAGACGGGCCGGTTACGATTTGCGAACGCGAAGTCCATGAAGTTTACGGACCATCTCCGACGCGCCTTGTGATCTCCGATGCGATCGATCGCACACTTACCTTCATTTCGAAAACACGAGAAGAGTTTTCGGAATTGAATTCGGTCATGCGGGAACTCGTCGCGAGGTGATCGGGCTCGCTCTTCTCTAATCCCAATCCTTTTTGAGCAGCAACTCTTCGATGCGGCAGGAGTGCAGCATCTCGTGATTCAGCACATGGCGGAACATTATGAACACCGAGTAACGATCGAACGCTTCGTGTACGGCAGTCTTCTGCCACTCGTCCGGTGTTAGCTTTCTCAGTCTCTCAACGAGTGAGGCTCGCTCGCTAGAATAGATCTCGAGCTGTTTGACGAGATCGACGTCGAGCATCGCACCAGCTTCATCTTCGGGAGAATTCTCGATCGTCTGTATGAACGGTTCGGGCGTCGACAAGATCATATCGAGCCGTGCGCGAAACGGAGCGTCGGTTTGAGAAAGGTGAACCGCGTGTTCGTATGCCGACCATTTGTTAGGACTCGGTCGACGCTTGAGAATCCGTTGTGGCACCTCGCGGACCAGTGGAATGATCACGCCGGGCGCGTTCTCTAAGGCAGAGATGAGGCTGGTTGTATCCATCGAAATCTCCTTTCACGGCTTTGCCCCTATGACGAACCGAAAAGGTGTGCGGCTTTGCCGCTACGACGAGCGGTGCGGCAAAGCCGCAAAGCCCTCGCGGCTCATCAATGCGGCAAAGCCGCACGCCGCAGGTTATCCGCGACGAGCTGCCTCGATCGCGGCGACGTCGATCTTCTGCATCGTCATCATCGCGTCGAACACGCGTTTCGCAACTGCCGGATCAGGATCGGTCACACCTTCCGACAAAACGATCGGCGTGATCTGCCACGACAATCCCCACTTATCCTTGCACCAACCGCACGCGCTCTCTTCGCCGCCGTTCCCGACGATCGCATTCCAGTAACGATCCGTCTCCTCCTGGTCCTTGGTCGCGACTTGAAACGAGAACGCTTCGCTGTGCTTGAACATCGGTCCGCCGTTGAGTCCCATGCAGGGAGTTCCGAGAACGGTAAAGTTGACGGTCAGTACGTCACCCTCTTTTCCCGAAGGAAAATCTCCCGGAGCTTTGTGAACTGCGTCGACCGATGAATCGGGAAACGTTTCAGAATAAAATCGCGCCGCCTCTTCAGCGTCGCCGTCGTACCAAAGACAGATCGTATTTTTTGCTTGTGTCATATTTCCTCCCTTGTTCATATCGATGGATCGTCGCTTAGAGGGATAGTTCCTTCCGTAGTATATCCGCCGCACGATCTACCTCTTGCACTGTGTTGAAGATATGCATCGAAAACCTGATGCCGTTGAATCCGAATTCCTTGTGAGTCGGTCGGATGACGAGTTTGTGTTTATCGAGAAGCATCTTGACGAACGGTTGCCGCTGAAACTTATCTGCAAGAAGCAGTGTCAGCATCGGTGAAGCGAGTGGTCCCGCCGGTGGGCTGACGATCGTCGCGTTCGGCAAGTTTTGCAGTTTATCGTGGAGACGGTTTCGGAGCGACATGTTGTGCTCCTCGACTTTACCGATCCCGACAGTCTCCAGATACTCGATCGCTTTAGCGAGTCCGAGGATGCAAGGCAGGTTCACGACACCATTGCTGTTGTTGTAAGTTTTGTACGACTCCTCAAACTGTATCGGTCGGATCGCCGTCTGCGCGTCTTTTGAGATGTACAGAAGACCAGTCCCCTTCGGACCCATCAACCATTTGTGACCGCTGGTCGCATAAGCATGACAGCCCAACTCTTTGACGTTAACTCTGATCGCGCCCGCGGCCTGAGCACCGTCGACGATACAGAACACGCCATTCGAGCGAGCTAACGCTGCGATCTCCGCGACCGGCATTCGCAGACCGGTGGATGAAAAAACGTGGCTGACGCTGATGACCTTCGTCTTCTTATCGATCGCGTTCTTAAACTTTTCTACGATCGCGGTTGAGTTGAATTCGCCGTGCGGGATCGCGACCGTATCGATCTTGACTCCGTAGTATTTCTCGAAGTACTTCCAGCAATGAAGACCGCCGCTGTGTTCTTGATCGTCTATCAGAATGCGGTCGCCCGCTGTTAGGCGAAGACCCTGAGCGACGGCGTTCATACCGCTCGTCGTGCTGGTCGTGACGACGACCTCTTCAATATCACAGCCGAGAAACTTTGCGGCGATCGTTCGCGTTTTCTCTGCCAGCGCCTCCGCTCCGAATCCCCCATAAAACTTCACGGGCATCGACTCTAGGTCCTGCCAAGCCTTCAGCGACGCATCGATCGTCTCACGACGACACGGACCGATTGTGCCAGTGTTCAGGTAGGTCAGGCCGTCAGCGAAGAGGTATTCGCTTGGCGATGACGGCGACCATTGGGTCGATCCATGGACGGATTTTGCCAATAGTCCGCCTGTAGCTCCAGCGGTCGCCGCACTCAAGAATGTCCGCCTGTTTTGTTTACGCAGGCTCATCGACGTCCTCCTAACAGTTTGTCAGAGACTAACAGTCCCCTTGGTTATGCAATTTTTCAAGTTCGGTCTTTGTTGGAAGCTGGCCGAATAAGAGCAAGTATCAGAGCGACACCGGCTAATGCTCCGAGAGACCACACAGCCCAATCGAGGATATACCACGTCCTAGCGCGGCTTTGTAGAGCCGGGTCGATTTCATTGAGAAAACCGATGGCCTTCATCTCATCGAAAACCGGTTCGAGATAAAGTCCGGCTGCTAGTCCCGCGACAATGAATATCGCAACTGCAAAAAGAATGAGATTCCGCCGCGCGGTTTTCCAGTTAGCGAGGAGGGCGACAATCAGTAACAGGAAAGTGAATGGAGGAATGATGCTCCAAAAAGCGCCGCTGTCGTAACGGTATTCCCCTTCGAGAATGGCAAACGAACGGGGAGGGGCGGCTGAGACCGTACTTGCTACGACCGTCAACGCGAACAACTGCGCACCGATCTGGATGAAGCACATGGCTACCGCCGCCATGATCGTGACGTTTCGCAGGTTCAACTCTTTCATAGCGTTAGCCTGCCGCGATCAGAACATCTGGAGAGGGCTCATAGTTATGACAACCGTGCTCGTCACGACAGAAACTTTTCAAAAGGTAAGGGGCACAAGTTGGCCTTCAACTGCGACCCACAGAACAGTTGGACCTCGATAGGTCGTATTATCTCCAAATCCTACGGCCTTCGATGTCACGGAAAAGGCATATTCGTTATCTGTCACTGCGAGGTCTGCCCACTGCTCAGTTGCTGTTGGCCCATACGGGGATTCAAACTTCTTTTTCCAGGTTTTAGAAAGTTCGAATAATCCTAGTCCCTTAAAACTTCCAACCAGCACGCCAGCTGGCGAGACCGCTATCGCCTCGCACAGGCCTGGAGAAACGATCCGCTTGGCTCCCTCACTGGTTACTCGAAGGATGTGCCCATCGTCAGTGCAAAAGAAGCCTTGTTCATTTGCAGCTACGCTCTGTTCAACTCCGTATTCGTCGACTCGTTCATTGATCGCAATCGCGATAAGTTCGCGATCCAAAACCGACAACTCCTGTTCAATGGATCCACCCCGCGAAATATTCTCGCTCCACGACGCTGTACGAGGATTCCATCGCCACGCAAAACCGCCACCTGCGAACCAGAAGCTATCTTTTAATCCGATCCCTTTGAAACCGCGAAGGACGTCACCTCGTGTATATCCGGCTTTAGGAGTTGGAGTGTTGACCAATTTCCATGAGGTACCATCAAAGTGAATCAATTTTCCCAAACCATCGTGCATCGCCCATAAACCACCGTTGGCTACATCGAGCCAAGGTCCTGAAACAACATCATCCCCATCTTTCCATTTGTACAACTTTGACGGTTTGGCGTTCTCAACTTCCAGGATTCCGACGTTTGTCGCCGCATAAAGTCGTCCTTTGAAAAAAGCGAGTCCTGAATAGCTAAATCTTGTATAGTTTGGGATTTTACTGATGACAGACGGAATCTCATTCGCGGCTAGTACGCGCGGCTCGCTTCGTTCGCCAGCTAGTGTACGAGGCTCGGTTCGTTCACCCGATGAGTTGGGTACGACCCCACATCCAAAAGCAAATAACGAACTACAAACTGCAATCAAAAGAATAAGCGATTTCAACCTCACCACGCGGTTATAGACCGTATCCATTTCCACCGCCTCAAACCCGGCGTGTTCGATCTTTTCAATGATCTCCTGCTTCGACATCTTCACTTCGCGGTTCGATACGACCGAGTTATTGTGTGATTTCACCGCTGCGAGTGATCCAGGCGGAGCTAGCTTGCTCGAGACGTTTCCACTCAACGGCGACCCTTCCAGTACCCCGGTTTTCGTTTTTGATGCATTACTGCGTAAATCACGACGTCATTTCCGGTGACACGATAAATGACGGAGAAAGGAAAGCGATTGCAAAGCACCGACGCGATCGGTATGAATAGCTGGGCCAGCTTTCGGGGAAACGCAGAACTCGTCCGATGGTGGCGAACACCTCCTCTGAAAAAGCCTTACCGAGTCCCGCTTGGCAACCTTCGTAAAAGTCGACCGCATCGTTGAACTCTAACTCGGCTTCCCGCTGAAAGGAGAAGTTCATTTATTAAATCGTTCGCGGATCTTGGCGAAAACTTCGTCGCCGGGTATCGTCTTAACCTCCCCGCTTTCGACTTCATCGATCCGCCGTTCAACTTCAGCTTTCCAAAGTTCGTCTATTTCATTTTGAGTAGGCGAGATGCTTTCAAGGAGTTTGTCCACCAACTCAATTTTCATGTCGATCGGAAGCGAATCGGCTATCGTGATTAGATCGGTTGAAGTGTCAGCCATTTCCTTGCCTCCAAAAAGTCGCGGTTAGAGGGCGGTGCCCTGGACGACTCGATTGTACACCGTATCCCTCTCCAC
>DATEOJ010000427.1:0-4439 GCA_035274235.1 Pyrinomonadaceae bacterium | reverse complement strand
GCGTTCGTCCGCGGCACGACGCAAAGATTCATTGACCATCTCAAGTTCGACGGTCCGTTCTTCTATACGCGTCTCGAGATCCTTGTTCGCATCGATCAAGGCCGTCTCTGCCTTGCGACGCTTGCCGATCTCTCGCGAAACGATCACGTTTGCAAATCCAAGGGCGAGCATCCCCGCGACACAGCCGATGATCAACACCCATATCGTCCGAAAGAAACTCTCGTCGAGCGACTGGTCCTGTCGTTCAAGCGATCTGTGTGCGGAATTCTTCAATCGGTCGATCGAAGCACGGATGTTTGCGGTTAGTATGCGAGCTGGCGGATCGCTGAGACTCGCGATGGTCGCATCGAAACCTTCCATCTTTCGTTTCTCGATCTTCTGCTCGGCCTGCGCAATGTAGTCAACTGTCCAGCCGTCGAGTCGTCCGATCTCTTCCGTCTGCACCGCATCCTTGTCGAACGCCGTTCGCAATTCAGAGATCACTGACGGCAATCTAACTTTCGCTTTCTGATATGGCTCCAGGTAGGTGTCGTTGCCGGTAATGACAAAGCCGTTAACGGAGCCGTCGATGTCGAGAGTGAGTCGTAGCGTTTCGTCCAATCGTGCGTCGACGTTGTGCGCCCGTTTCTCGAGTTGGATCGCGTCCTGCGTCGACGTCGTGTACTGGTAGAACGCAAACCCGAGCGCGGTCAGTACAACGACAACGAAGAACAGTATCAACGGCAGTTTTCTCTCGGTCGTAAGCTGCATTACTTCTAACTGCGTGTGGAGAGAAAAGTATGCTGGCAACGCCAGAAGCTTGAGGGCGATGAGGCGGCCTGAAAATAATTGGTTTGGGAGGAGTGATCTGTCGATGTCGCGGGTAGGCAACCGCAACTGTTCTACGACCTATTTAGCGCGACCGAAATCGTCATCAAGCCGTTCGATGTCATCTTCACCGAAATAGTCGCCTGTCTGAGTCTCGATCAGTACAAGTTTCTCACCGCCCGGATCGTTTTCGATGCGGTGTGCGGCTCCGACCGGAATGTCCAGGGCCTCGCCGGCTCCGACTAGGATTTCCGAGTCGTTTAGTGTTACTTTAGCAGTGCCGCGCACGACGAACCAGTGTTCCGAGCGCCGCGAATGCCGTTGATAGCTCAGCCTTTTTCCAGGCAAAACTTCGAGTCGTTTGACCTTATAATTTTCGCCTTCATCGAGGATGGTGAAGCTGCCCCATGGGCGCTCCTCGTGCAGGGCCGGATCTGTAATTTCCTTATTCATAATTGAACCCCTGACCAAGTCGAGCATGTTCAGTTTAGACGAAAACCCAGGTTCCGCCAATCACGTCTCGTTGCAGAAATTGCAGACGCTGATCGTCGGACGCCTGATCGTCGTCTTTCTACTCCTCGTCACAAGCTGGATATGGTACAGCGGATCGATACGCTTCACCCTCGATAACTTCCCCGAGGGACCACTTGTCGTTTTTGTCATCTCCGTCGGGCTGACCGCCGTTTACTTCCTCCTATCGCGAATCTCGCGTTCGACCGACTGGCAGGTCAGAGCCCAGTTTGTGATCGACGCGATGCTGATCACGTGGCTGGTGTGGAAAACAGGCGATCTCACGTCGCCCAACATCACTCTCTACACGGTGCTCATCGGAGTCTCGAGCGCATTCCTGCGTCCGCGTGCGACCTTCATGATGGCGGTGATCTGCGTCGCGTTCTTTGCACTGCTTGCGGGACTCACGTCTTTCGCGGTCATCGAGCCATCCGGTGCCGCTTTGACTGGATCACGAACGGTCCAGATCGTCAGCTTTCACACGATCGCATTTCTGGTCGTCGGGCTTTTGGCCTCGCGTCTTTCCGAACGACTCACTTCAGGCGAGCAACTGAAGGAAGCTACTAAGACGCTCGCAAATCTCCAGGCGCTTCACGAACGCATCATCGAATCGATACGCTCAGGCCTGATCACGACCGACCTCGACGGCATGATCTATACATTTAACGCCTCTGCGTCCGAGATCACCGGTTACAACGCCGAGGAGATGCGGGGTCGCTCGATCTTTTCGTTATTCGGAAATATCAGGCAGCCGATCGCTCTGTCGCTTAATGCACAGGACGGTGAGACCCTTCCTCGCTTTGAGACCGATCTCATGACGCCCGAGGGCTTCGCCGTTCATATCGGTTACAACATCTCGCCGCTTTTCTCCGAGGATAACGAACGCACAGGCTTGATCGTTACCTTTCAGGATCTGACCGAGATCCGCTCGATGGAAGAGAGCATAAAGAGAAAGGACCGGCTAGCAGCGGTCGGGCGCGTCGGTGCCGGACTCGCACACGAGATCCGAAATCCGCTTGGTGCGATGCGTGGAGCGATCCAGGTGCTTGAGTCAAACACTCCACCGGAATCGGTTCAGGCCGATCTGATGCATATCATCCTTCGCGAATCGGATCGCTTGAACAGCATCATCACTAACTTCTTGTCTTATGCGAAACCTAAGATCGGGAGTTTTACCGAGATCGACGCATGCGAGGCGATAAGGGAAACCGTCAAGCTACTGCGTCATAGCCCCGAGGTAACCGATAAGCACAAGATCAACGAAAAGCTCGCTCCGACACCGCTCTTTGTCTCGGCCGACGCGACACAGCTGAAGCAGGTGTTCTGGAATCTCGCACGCAATTCGATCAATGCGATGCCCGAAGGGGGCGAGCTTTCTATAACGCTCGAGGCGCTTGCGAACAACCGGGTACAGATCATGTTCGAGGACACCGGCGTCGGAATGACACCGGAACAAGTGGAAAGACTGTTCGAGCCGTTCTCGAACTCGACGTCCGGCGGCACCGGTCTCGGACTGTCCATCGTGTACCAGATCATCCGCGATCACGACGGCATCATCAACGTCCGGAGTTTTGAGCGCGAGGGGACGGTCATAACCGTTGTATTGCCGCGAGCCCCTTCGGTTACAAACGTTAGCGGCAACGATGAGGACATCCACCTTTCAACGGAACCGACGCCGATCAAGGAATACCTGACTGTTAAGAATAAGGATTCGGAAATTTCTTCTTGAACCCTCGCAGTGATATTTGTGAAAATAATGGTGCGATTTTGCCCTCCGGCTTACGCGCCCTCGGGAACCCCGAAACAAGTCAATAAGAATGTCGAACATACTGATTGTTGATGACGAGCAGAGTTACCGTCAGCTTTTGAGTCTGGTATTCGAAAGCGACGGACACAGTATTCGCACGGCCACTAACGGTCGCGAAGCCCTTGCGCTTCTGCAGTCCGAGCCGGTCGATGTCGTCATCTCGGATGTTCGCATGCCCGACATGGACGGAATCGAGATGCTTGGCGCCGTCCGCGAAACTCAACCGGACCTCGGAGTTGTACTGATGACAGCGTTCGCATCGGTCGAGACCGCTCGCGAAGCGTTCAAGCTGGGTGCAGACGATTTCATTCAAAAGCCGTTTGACGTTGAGGAGTTGAAACTCATCGTCCGCAAGACGCTTGAAAAGCAGGCGTTGATCGACGAGAACCGTGCATTTAAGCGGGCACAGCGTGAGCGCGGCAGCATAAAGAACATTGTCGGAAACTCCGCCAAAATGCACGCGATCTTTCAGATGATCGAGACTGTGGCCGAAGTGCAGTCGACGGTGCTGATCACCGGTGAAAGCGGCACTGGTAAAGAACTGGTCGCAAGAGCGATCCACGATCTTAGCGCCCGGGCGGAACGTCCTTTCATATCGATAAACTGCGGTGCGTTTACCGAGACGCTGCTCGAATCGGAACTGTTCGGCTACGTTAAGGGTTCGTTCACCGGAGCCAACACAAATCGTAAAGGCCTTTTCGAAGCTGCTAACCGCGGAACGATCTTTCTCGACGAGATAGGCGAGATGTCGTCGGCGATGCAGGTGAAACTGCTACGCGTGCTGCAAGAGAAGAAGGTTCGTCCGGTCGGTGCACATGAAGAGATGTCGATCGACGCTCGAGTGATCGCGGCGACGAATCGCGACCTGAAGCAGATGTCGATCGATGGTTCGTTCCGCGAGGACCTGTTTTACCGAATATCCGTTATCCCGATCAGCTTGCCGCCGCTTCGTGAACGCCCTGAAGACATCCCGGAGCTGGCTGCCCACTTCGTCGGAAAGTTCTGCGACCTAACGGGACGGCGTCTAACGATCGCGCCGAAGGCGATGCAGCTACTCGAGAATTACATGTGGAGCGGTAACGTGCGCGAACTCGAGCATACGATCGAACGTGCGGTAGCTCTCGAGCGCGGCGACGAGATCCAGCCGGAGCGTCTACCCGAGCACATCACAAACTACAACCCGGAACGGATCAATGCCGAGTTTGATCTTCCGGACGCCGGACTCAACCTTAGTGCGCATCTTGAGAATCTCGAGAGGACTTATGTTCTCGAAGCCTTGAAGAAGACCGCCGGCAATCAGACCCGTGCCGCGGAC